>DATCFA010000466.1:0-11337 GCA_036509805.1 Casimicrobiaceae bacterium | reverse complement strand
TGCGCGCGGCCGCGCGGCGCAACAGCGCTTCGCAACGTTCCAGCAGGACGCCGTGGACGACGTGGTGCTGGCCGCGGCGTGGGCGATCATGGAGCCTGCGCGCAACCGCGCGCTGGCGGAAATGGCGGTGCGCGACACAGGCCTCGGCGACGTTGCCGACAAGCTCGCCAAGAACCACCGCAAGACGCTCGGCCTCATGCGCGACCTCGGGTCTGCGAAGTCGGTCGGCGTCATCCATGAGGATCCCGCGCTCGGCATCACCGAGATCGCGCGCCCCGTCGGGCTGGTCGCCGCGATCACGCCGTCCACCAATCCGGCCGCCACGCCCGCGAACAACGTGCTGTGCGCGCTCAAAGGCGCCAACGCGATCGTGCTCGCGCCGTCGCCCAAGGGCTGGAGCACCGGCGCAGCACTCGTCGGCTACATCAACGCGGAACTCGCGAAGGTCGGCGCGCCGGACGGCCTCGTGCAGATCCTGCCAACACCGGTGACGCGTGAGGCGACACGCGCACTGATGGCGGCGGCCGACCTGGTCGTGGCGACAGGCTCGCAGGCCAACGTTCGCGCCGCGTATCGCAGCGGGACGCCGGCCTTCGGCGTGGGCGCGGGCAACGTCGCGGTGATCGTCGACGTGAGCGCGGATGTGGGCGCCGCGGCGGCGAAGATCGCTGCGTCCAAGACCTTCGACAATGCGACGAGCTGTTCGTCGGAAAACAGCGTCGTGGCGCTCGAGCCCATCGCAGCGCCGTTGCGCGCAGCGCTCGAAGCCGAAGGCGGCGTCTTCCTCGATGCCGCGGAGAAGGCGCGGCTGCGAGAAGTGATGTGGCACGACGGACGCCTCGCGCCGCAGATCACCGCGCAAAGCGCGTCGCGCATCGCCGCCATCGCGGGCCTCACGCGCCCGGCATTGCAATCGGCGCGATTCCTGATTGTCGACGAGGACGGCGTCGGCGCCGAACACCCGTATTCAGGCGAGAAGCTCTCGCCGGTGCTGGCGTTCTATCGCGCCGGCGATTTCGCCGCCGCGTGTGCGCTCGTCGAACGCATCTACGGCTACCAGGGCGCCGGCCACTCGGTGGGCATCCATACGCGCGACGACCGGCAGGCGCTGGCGCTGGGCCTCACGCTGCCGGTCGCGCGCGTGATCGTCAACCAGGCGCATTGCTTCGCCACCGGCGGAAGCTTCGACAACGGGCTCGCATTCTCGCTGTCGATGGGCTGCGGCACGTGGGGGCGCAACAATTTTTCCGACAATCTCAATTACCGCCATTACCTCAACATCACGCGCGTGGCGCGCGTGATTGCCGAGCGGGCGCCCTCCGAAGACGAAATCTTCGGCGCGTGGTTCGCCCGCTACGGCCGATGAGCGGGACCGCGGCGGCGTCCGCGCGCACGCTGCGCGACGTGCTCGCCGCGCATCTGCGCGACGCAGCGGACGCGATCTTCCTGATCGCGCCGGAAACCGGGCGGCGGATGCGCTACCGCGACATCGCAGCCGAAGCGCGCGCGCTTTCCGACGCGCTAGCCGCACGCGGCATCGGTGCTGGCGATACCGTCGGTCTTCTGCTTCCCAACGGCTATCGCACGACGGCGCTGTTTCTCGGCGCGATGCTGGCAGGCCGCGTGGTCGCACCGCTCAACCTGCTCGCGCAGAAATCGCAGCTCGCGCACTGCCTCGGCCACAGCGATTGCCGCATCGTGTTCACCACCGAAGGCGAACTGCCGCGTCTTGCCGCCGCGCTGGTCACGCTCGCGCCGGCGCGACGCGACGCGATCGAAGTGGTCAGCGTCGACGTCGATGCGTCCGATGCCGACAGTGCCGACGGCGGACGAGGAGCGCCCGACGCGTTGCAGGACCTGCCGCCGCTCGGCGGCGACACGCCGGCGCTGCTCATGTACACGTCGGGCACGACGGGCACGCCCAAGGGCGCGCTGCTGCGCCACGCGAACCTGGTGGCCGCCGGCCGCGCGGTCGCGGGTTGGCACGGCCTCACCGCCGCCGACCGCTGCCTGTCGTCGCTGCCGCTCTATCACATCAACGGCCAGTGCATCGCCACGATCACGCCGTTCGTGTCGGGCGGAAGCGTGGTGGCACCGCACCGCTTCAGCGCATCGGCATGGTGGCCGCTGGTCGAGGAGTACCGGCCGACCTGGCTCAACATGGTGCCCACGCTCATCGCCTACCTGATCAACGGCGCGACCACCGACGCCGCCGGACGCTACGACTATGTGCGTTTCGGGCGCTCGGCGTCGGCGCCGCTGCCGCCCGAGCAGCATCGGTTGTTCGAGCAACGGTTCGGGATCGGCGTCGTCGAGGCGATGGGGATGACCGAGTCGAGCTCGGTCGTACTGTGCAACCCGCAGGACCCCGGCCGCCGCAAGTACGGCTCGCCGGGGCTGCCCTGCGGCGTCGAGGTGAAGGTGGTTTCGCCCGGGGATCCGCGCAACGCGCCGCTGGCGGACGACACGCCGGGCGAACTGCTGTTGCGCGGGCCGAACGTCATGTCCGGGTACTACAAGGAGCCGGGGCTCACCGCGGCGGCGATCACCGTCGACGGCTGGCTGCGCACCGGTGACCTGGGCTACCGCGACACCGACGGCATGTACTTCATCAGCGGGCGCCTGAAGGAGCTCATCATCAAGGGCGGCGAGAACATCGCGCCGCGCGAGATCGACGAGGCGATCCTCGCGCACGACGCGGTCCTCGAGGCCGCGGCGGTCGGCATCCCGGATGCGCATTACGGGCAGGACATCCTCGCGTGTGTCGTGCTGAAGGACGGGCGCGAAGTCACCGAGGACGAGATCCGCGCGCATTGCCTGCGCGAGCTCGGCCGCTACAAGACGCCGCGCATCATCCGCATCGTCGGCGAACTGCCGAAAGGCCCGTCGGGCAAGATCCAGCGTTTGAAGCTGCTCGACCTCGCGTAAGCCGCGCGCGGTGCTCAGCGTTGCCCGAGTACGCTCAGGTAGCGGTGATGCGTCGTGCGCACGTGGCGCATACGGGTGTCGACCGGCACGTCGCCATGCGCGTACGCGGTGCGCACGATACGCAGCACCGGCGCGGGGTCGGCAAGGCGCAGCAACGTCCTCGTCCGCGCATCGGCGATGGCCGCGGTGATCGACTCCTCGATGCGCACGACGGTGATGTCATAGCGCGACTGGTATAGCGCGTAGATCGTCGTGTCGCGCTCGCTGAACACTTCGCGCGTCATGTCCGGAAACAGCGCGCCCGGCAGCCGGATTCGGTCGAGGATCACCGGCGCGCCGTCGAGCGACAGCAGCGCCTCGATCTGCAGCAGCGGATCGCCGACACCGATGCGCAACACCTGCGCACTCGCCGCATCGGCGCGCGCGCGCCGGAACGCCAGCGTGTGCGATTGCGGGAAATGCTTGTTGCCGTCGTGGTCGACGATGCGGAAAAAGCGCGTCAGCATCACGTCGCGCGTGTGACTCGCGACGAACGTGCCGCTGCCCTGGCGGCGCACGAGGATGCCCTCGCCGACCAGTTCCCCGACCGCGCGACGCAACGTTCCGACACTGGCGCCGAAGCGTTCGGCGAGCGCGGGCTCCGGCGGCAGTATCTGTCCGTGTCGCCACACGCCTTGGTGCAGCGCGTCGGCCAGGCGGCGCTTGACATCCTTGTAAAGCGGCAGCGCAGCGGGCAAGGCACGTCCTCCACGTTGATGAAAGTCATGTACATGATACTACGCGTAGAAGGCTGAAAGCCGATTGACCGTCCGCTGTATGCCGCGCGATAATCCCCGGCGGGTGATATACATGAATACCATGATCGTCGATACGCTAGGGCGGTTGTCCGCCGATCCGGCAGCGGTGCGCCGAAATGACAACTGATACTGCAGTGCTCGTGGCCGGCACGCTCGCGGGCTCGCTGGTATTCGGAATTTCGGGTTTCGCGTTTGCGCTGACCGCGTCGGTCATCTGGCTGCAGGTGCTGCCGCCGGCCGAAGTCGTTCCGCTCGCCGTCATCTGTCCGCTGGTACTCAATGTCGTGACGCTGCCAATGATCCGGCGCGATGTAAGCCTCGCAAGGCTGCTGCCGTTCGCGGCTGGATCGACACTCGGGGTGCCGATCGGCGTGCTGCTGGTCGCACGGCTCGACGCGGGTGTGCTGCGACTGGCCATCGCCGCGTTGCTGATCGCCTACAGCGTGTTCGCGCTGTCGCGCAAGCACGTTGCCGAAATACGCCTCGCCGGCGGCGCCGCGCGCATTGCCGACGGCGGCGTCGGCTTCGTCGGCGGCGTGCTCGGCGGCATCGCGGGACTGTCCGCCGTGCTACCCAGCCTGTGGATCGCACTGCGCGGCTGGCCGAAACCCGTGCAGCGCGCGCTGCTGCAATCGTACGGCTTCTACAGCCAGGCGTTCACCGTGCTGGTGTTCGCCGGTTTCGTCGGCTTCGACGCGCGCACGCTGACGGCGCTGATGATCTGCCTGCCGGTCGCGATTGCGGGCAGTCTCGTCGGTCTCGCGGTATTTCGCCGGCTTTCAGGCGACGCCTTCCGCCGCGTGGTGCTGTGGATCGTGCTGTGCGGTGGCGCGGGACTGCTGCTACGTGGCGCGAAGTGAACACTGCGATGATCGACTCCATCGACGTACATCTGCTCGCCGTGCCGCTCACCACGCCCTATCGGCTGGCGTTCGGGCCGGTCGATCATTACGACACGATCCTCGTCGAAGTCGCCGCCGCCGACGGACGGCGCGGTTTCGGCGAGGCGACGCTGCTCACCGGCTACACCGACGAAACGCTTGCCGAAAGCTGGCCGCTTGCGCGCGAGTTCACGCGCACGCTGGTCGGCCTCGACTTCGACGCGTACGCGCAGCGCACCGACGCGCTGGCGACCAGCGCGCCGTTCGTGGCGACTGCATTCCGCTCCGCGCTCGACATGCTGCACGGACACCCGCTGCTGGCGGTCGATGCGCCGCTGCGCGTGCCGATCCTGGGACTGCTGCAGGGAGACGACGAGGCCGAGCTCGACGACGCATTCGCGCGCTTGCTTGCGGACGGCTATCGCACCGTCAAGGTGAAGGTCGGTTTCGACGTCGGCGACGACCTCACGCGTATAGCACTGATGCAGCGGGTGGTGGCGGGACGCGCGGCGATACGCGTGGACGCCAACCAGGGCTATGACGCGGCGGCGGCGGCCGCTTTCATCGCGGGCGTCGATCCCGCAGGCATCGAGCTGTTCGAGCAGCCGTGCGCCGCGGGCGACTGGGAAGCGCACCACTCGGCGGTCGCCGCCGCGGTGCGCACCGGCCTGCCGCTGATGCTCGACGAATCGATCTACGGCCTCGCCGACATCGAGCGTGCGGCGCGCGAGAACGCGTGCAGCCACCTGAAGGTCAAGCTGATGAAGTTCGCCGGCCTCGACGCCTTGGTCGCGGCGATTTCGCGCATCCGCGCGCTGGGCATGCGACCGGTGCTCGGCAACGGAGTCGCGTGCGACGTGTCGTGCTGGATGGAAGCCTGTGTCGCCGCGCGCCACATCGACAACGCTGGCGAGATGAACGGTTTCCGCAAGGCCGCGCGGATGCTGCTCGATCCGCCGCTGCGTTTCGACGCCGGGCATATCGTGCTCGAGCCCGGCGTCAAGCCGGTGCTCGACATGCGCGCAGTCGCGGGTTACGCGGTGGACACCGCCGCGCACCGCCGCCGACTGCATGCGTGTGCAGATGGGCTCGGCACGTGAGCACGACGCCGCCCAGCGCAAGCATGCCGCGATTCACGCTGGTGACCGGTGTCATCGGGTCCGACACGCACATCGTCGGCAACCGGATACTGACAATGGCGCTGGAGGAGGCCGGATACCGTGTCGTGTCGCTCGGCGCGCTGACGCCCGCCGGAGATTTCATCAAGGCCGCCGTCGAAACGGCTGCCGACGCGATTCTCATTTCGTCGCTTTACGGCCAGGGCGAGCTCGACTGCCGCGGCTTTCGCGAGCTGTGCATCGAGGCCGGACTCGACGACATGCTGCTGTATGTCGGCGGCAACCTGGTCGTCGGCAAGCAGCCATGGAACGAGACGGAGCGGCGTTTCCTCGACATGGGATTCGACCGCGCGTTCCCACCCGGCACGCGCGTCGACGCAGCACTCGCGGCACTCGCCGCCGACTTCGGCGCGCGCGATGCGAAGGGGGCGTCGCGATGAGCCTCGCGCTGCTGATCGACTTCGGCAGCACATACACGAAGCTGCGCGCGCTCGACCTGTCGACGTGCCGCATCGCCGCCAGCGCACAGGGGCCGTCGACGGTGACGACCGATGTCAATGTCGGGCTCGACGCGGCGCTCGCGTCGCTGTCGCGATCGCTCGGCGGGATGCCGCGCTTCGCGCACCGGCTCGCCTGCAGCAGCGCGGCGGGCGGGCTCAAGATGGTGACCGTCGGCCTCGTGCGCGAGCTCACCGCCGAAGCCGCGCGGCAGGCGGCGCTGGGTGCCGGCGCGCGTCTGGTCGGGAGCTTCGCGTATCGGCTGACCGCGGGCGACGTGGCGCGCATCATCGAGCATGCGCCCGACATCCTGTTGCTGTGCGGAGGTACCGACGGCGGCAATTCGGCCGTCGTGCTGCACAACGCACGGGCGCTGGCCGCCAGTGCGCTGCAATGTCCGGTGGTCGTCGCGTGCAACCGCGAGGCCGCGGATGAAGTCGTCGCGACGCTGGTCGCCGCGGACAAGTCCGCGATCGCCACGGCGAACGTGCTGCCGGGACTCGACGTTATCGACACCGAGCCCGCGCGCGCAGCGATCCGCGACATCTTCATGCGCCGCATCGTCGCCGCCAAAGGCATCGAACGTGCGAGCGCGCGCTTCGACCAGGTGCTGATGCCCACACCGGCGGCGGTGCTCGAGGGCGCGCGCCTGCTCGCCGATGGCCTGCCGCAACGCGAGGGACACGGCGCGCTGGTCGTCATCGATCCGGGGGGTGCGACCACCGACGTGCATTCGATCGGCAGTGGCGAGCCTTCGCAGCCGGGCGTCATCCGCTATGGCTTGCCGGAGCCCTATGCGAAGCGCACCGTCGAAGGCGACCTGGGCATGCGTCACAACGCGACCGGCATCGCCGCGGCCGCAGGCGTGGCCGCGATCGCCGCCGACTCGGGACTGGCCGCCGACGCGACCGACGCCGCGCTGGCGACGCTGCATATGCACGTCGACCGGCTACCGCGCGACGACGCGGGCGCGAGACTCGATGCGGCGCTGGTGCGCGCGGCCATTCGCATCGCGATGGCGCGCCATGCGGGAACCTGCGAGACCGTTTACACGTCGCAAGGGCCGGTCGGCGTCCAGCGCGGCAAGGACTTGAGCGCCGTGAAGCTCCTCATCGGCACCGGCGGCGCGCTGGCGCATGCACGCGACCCGGCGTCGATACTGGCAGTCGCGACCGCGCGCACCGAAGAGCCGCAGTCACTGCGGCCGATCGCGCCGCGGCTCGCCATCGATCGCGAATACCTGCTGTATGCCGCCGGGCTGCTCGCGCAAGTCGCGCCCGAGGCGGCGTTCGACATCGCCAGCGCGCACCTGGAATTCCTCGAGGAAGGAGCATTATCGTGAACGATATCGCGCGTGCGGGCGCGCTCGCGCCCGCGTTGTCCGAGGCCGCCATCGCGGCCGACGAATTCGACCGCATGCGCGCGCAAAACCTCGCGCGCTGGCCGACGGGCGCCGACGTCGACTTCGACGAGGCGGTGGCGTTCCAGCATGCGCTGCCCGAGCACAAGCGACTCGCCGTCGCGATGCGGCGCGCGCACGCCGATGGCCGCTGCCTGACGCAGCCGCGCGGCGGATTCGCGACGCTGGCGATGCAGAAGGAGCTGATGCGGGCGCTCGATCGCGACGGACTGGCGGACATCGTGCCGACGACCACCGACAGCTATACGCGCAACGAGCAGTTCGCCGCGGCGCAAAAGGGCGTCGACGAGTCGGAGCGCCTGGGGCGCTCGTTGCTGAACGGTTTTCCCATCGTCAACTACGGGCTCGCCGCCGGCCGCGAGTTGGTCGCGGCGATCGACAAGCCGGCGATCCTGCTGACAGGCACTTCGATGCCCAAGCTCACCGCCGAGATCGGCTTCGCCGCCGGCTACACCGGCTACCTCGGTTCGGGCATCGCGTACACGACATCGTACATCAAGGAACTGTCGATCGCCGACGGCATCCGTAACTACCAGTATCTCGATCGCCTGGCGGCACGCTACGCGGAACACGGCGTCGAGCTGCACCGGCGGCAGCCCGGTTTCCTGACCGGCACCAACATTCCCCCGTGCATCGCCATCGCGATCGCCATCCTCGATTGCCTGCTGGCGGCGGCACAGGGCGTGCGCCACTACGGTCTCGAGCTCGCGCAGACGCTGCACCTCGTGCAGGACGCTGCGGCAATCGCCGCGTGCGAAGCGCTCGCGCAGGAATACCTGCTGCGCAAGGGCTATCACGATGTGTTCACGCCGGTCACGTCGCTGCACTGGATGGGCGCGTGGCCGCAGGACGACGCGCAGTGCGCGACGCTGGTCAGCTACGGCGGCACGCTGGCGGCGATCGGCGGCGCGACCAGCGTCACGACGAAGACGACGCACGAGGCGTTCGGCATTCCCACGCCGCAGGCGAACGCGGAGGGACTGCGCATCACGCGGATGGCGATCTACCTCGCGCGCGGCATCCGCCTCGCGGGGATGCCCGAGTACGAGGCGGAGAAGGCGCTGATCGGCCGCGAAGTACGCGCGATTCTCGACAAGGTGCTGGAAATGGGCGACGGCGACGTTGCCGTCGGCAGCGTGCGCGCGTTCGAGGCCGGCGTGCTCGACGTGCCGTGGTCGCCCAACCGCCATGTGAAAAGCCGCGTGATGCCGGCGCGCGACGCGCGTGGCTACCTGCGGATCTTCGATCCGGGCGACCTGCCGCTGCCGCGCGACGTGCTGGAAATCCACACGGACGGGCTGCGCGAGCGCGCGGCGCGCGAAGGGGTTGCGTTCGACCGCGAGCTCGCCATCCGCAGTGTCTACGAGCTGTCGGAGCCGCTGTCGAAGCTGCTTCCGGACTAAAGGGCGGAAAAGCGTGACAGCCGCCCTCATGCCGGCAGCCGCTTTATCGACGATGCGCGCCGCCGTCATCGATCGCTTCGGCGGCCCCGAGGTGCTGACGATGCGCGACATGCCGGTGCCGCAGCCGGGGCGCGGCGAAGCGCGCGTGCGGGTGGCGCGCGCCGGCGTCAACTACATCGACGTCTACATGCGCAACGGTTCGTACGCGCGATCGGACACCTACCGCACGCCGCTGCCGATGGTTCCCGGCATGGAAGGTGCCGGTGTGGTCGACGCGGTCGGCGACGGCGTCGATGACATAAAACCCGGCATGCGTGTCGCGTGGTGCATCAGCCGCGGATCGTATGCGCCATTCGCCGTCGTGCCGGCGTGGAAGCTCGTGCGCCTGCCCGATGCGATCGACTTCGACGTCGGCTGCGCGCTGATGCTGCAGGGTTCGACTGCGCACTACCTGACGCACTCGGCGTTTGCATTGCAGCCCGGCGATGCGTGTCTCGTGCATGCCGGCGCCGGCGGCGTCGGCCAACTGCTGATCCAGCTCGCCAAGGCGCGCGGCGCCACGGTGCTGGCCACTGTCGGCAGCGCCGACAAGGAAGCGATTGCGCGCGCGCTCGGCGCCGACCACGTCATCCGCTATCGCGACATCGATTTCCAGCCTGCGGTGATGGCGCTCACCGGCGGCCGCGGCGTCGATGTCGTCTATGATTCGGTCGGCCGCGACACGATTCACCGCAGCCTGCGCACATTGCGCCGTCGCGGCACGTGCATCCTGTTCGGCGCGAGCTCGGGCCAGGTCGACGCGATCGCGCCGTTCGAGCTCGCCGAGGCGGGTTCGGTGTTCTTCACGCGGCCGCATCTCGCCGACTACCTGCACGACGCCACGGAATTGCGCGCGCGGGCGGACGACCTCTTCGCCGCCGTCGCGCAACGCAGGCTGCAGGTGACCATCGACCAGGTGCTGCCGCTCGCGCAGGCGGGCGACGCGCATCGGCGGATCGAGGCACGCGAGACGCGCGGCAAGCTGCTGCTCGACACGGGCGGCGGCTGAGCGCGGCATTGCCGCTCGGCCGAAAGGACGAGACGCGCCGTCCTGCACACTTTGCTAGACTTGGCGGCATCGGATCATTCGCGAATGCGAGGACAGTCATGTTGAACAGCAAGACACTCGAGGATCTCGCGGCGCGCATCGGCAAGGCGTTCGAGGCGTCTCCCGCCCGGGACGTGGAAAAGAACGTCAAGGCGATGATGCAAAGCGGCCTCGCGAAACTCGACGTCGTCACGCGCGCCGAATTCGACGTGCAGAAGGAAGTGCTCGCACGCACGCGCGAAAAGGTCGAGGCGCTGGAGCTTCGCGTCGCGGCGCTCGAAGGCGCGTCGCCGGCGGCGACCGCCGCAGCGGCTGCCCCCACGCCACCACCCGCCTGACGCCGCGCCGGCGCATTCATCTCCCGCGCGTGGCCCATGCCCGTCGCGGTCATCCAGTCGCGCGCACTGCGCGGCCTCGACGCGCCCGCGGTCAGCGTCGAGGTGCATCTCGCCAACGGGCTGCCGGCATTCAATATCGTCGGCCTGCCCGACACCGAAGTGCGCGAAGCGCGCGATCGCGTGCGCGCAGCACTTTCCAATTCGCAGTTCGACTTTCCGGCGCGGCGCGTGACCGTCAGCCTGGCGCCGGCCGACCTGCCGAAGTCGTCCGGCCGCTTCGACCTGCCCATCGCACTGGGCGTGCTCGTCGCCACCGCGCAGATTCCCGACACCTCGCTCGCTGACTACGAGTTCGCCGGCGAACTGGCACTCAATGGCGAATTGCGCGCCGTGCGTGGCGCGCTGGCGATGGTCGTGTCGGCGCGCCGTGATGCGCGCGCGTTCGTGTTGCCCGCCGCCAGCGCGGAGGAAGCCGCGCGCGTGCCCGGCGCACGCGTTTATGCGGCGCGCTCACTGCTCGAGGTCTGCGGCCACCTGACCGGTCGCGCCGTGCTCGCGCGCGTCGCCGCAACCGATGCGCCGCCCGCGTGCGGTCCCGTGCCTGACTTGGCCGACGTGCGCGGCCAGGCACATGCGAAGCGCGCGCTCGAAATCGCCGCCGCCGGCGGACATTCGCTGTTGATGGCGGGCCCGCCCGGGTCGGGCAAGTCAATGCTTGCGCAGCGTCTTCCCGGCCTGCTGCCGCCGCTCGATGAAAGTGACGCGCTGGAAACCGCGGCCGTGCTCTCACTGGCCGGCCGCTTCGACGCGGCACGCTGGCGCGAAGCGCCGTTTCGCTCGCCGCATCACACGGCGAGCGGCGTCGCG
>DATCFA010000465.1:0-4273 GCA_036509805.1 Casimicrobiaceae bacterium | reverse complement strand
GCTACTGTCCGAAGTGTGGCTCGCGTTGACGCGCGGCCAGGAGACGCTCGCGATCGAGCACGCGGCGGCGCCACGCGCGCGCACGCTGGCTGCACGCGACGCTGGCGCCGAAGCCGCGGAGGTGGCGCGCATCCGTGTCGTAGCACCCAGCGCCGCCGAACTCGCGGCGCACGACGCGTACCTGGCGTCGATCGAGCGCGACAGCGACGGACATTGCCTGTGGCTGCAGCTCTTGCGCGCGGAGCCCGCCGCCGCCTGACGGATTTGGCGGATGCGCAGGCACGCAACGCTGCGTGCAGGCACGCAACGCTGCGCGCGTGCGAGGCGACAACCACGCGCGCACGACGCAACAACCTCACGCACGACGAGACATACCCCCTCTCCCGTTTGCGGGAGAGCGTTGGGGTGAGGGCAGCGTAGGGCTGGAATGAGGGCAGCGGATTCCCGCCCGCGCAGTGTTCTTCTGATACCCTCGCGTCTGCAATTGAACGCAATACGCGACACCGTGCCCATCGATTACCTCACCAAAATACTGACGGCCAAGGTTTACGACGTCGCGCGGGAGACGTCGCTGCAGTTGGCGCCCGCGCTGTCGGCGCGGCTGGCGAACCGGCTCTACCTGAAGCGCGAGGACGAGCAGCCCGTTTTCTCGTTCAAACTGCGCGGCGCGTACAACAAGATGGCGAACCTGAGCGCCGCCGAGCGCGCACGCGGCGTCATCGCCGCCTCGGCGGGCAACCACGCGCAAGGTGTCGCGCTGGCCGCACAGCGGCTCAATTGCAACGCGACGATCGTGATGCCGGTGACGACGCCGCAGATCAAGATCGCCGCGGTGAAAGCGCGCGGCGCCGAGGTCGTGCTGCAAGGCGACTCGTACAGCGATGCCTACGAGCACGCGCTCGTGCTGCAGAAGGCGAGCGGCGCCACGTTCGTGCACCCTTACGACGATCCCGACGTGATCGCCGGGCAGGGCACGATCGGCATGGAGATCCTGCGCCAGGCGGTCGAGCCCATCGACGCGATCTTTGTCGCGATCGGCGGCGGCGGCCTGATCGCCGGCATCGCGTCTTACGTGAAGCGCGTCAATCCGGCGATCAAGGTGATCGGCGTGCAGCCCGAGGATTCCGACGCGATGGCGCGCTCGGTCGCCGCAGGGCGGCGAATCACGCTGCCGCACGTCGGACTGTTCGCCGACGGCGTCGCCGTGCGCAAGGTCGGCAAGGAGACGTTCCGCATCGTCCGCGAAAGCGTCGACGACATCCTGCGTGTCGATACCGACGCGATCTGCGCTGCGCTGAAGGACGTGTTCGAGGACACGCGCGCCGTGCTCGAGCCCGCGGGCGCGCTGGCCATCGCGGGCGCCAAGGCGTGGGTCGCGCAACACAAGGTCCGCGACCGCGCGCTGGTGGCCATTGCCTGCGGTGCGAACATGAACTTCGACCGCCTGCGGTTCGTCGCCGAGCGCGCCGAAGTGGGCGAGCAGCGTGAGGCCGTCCTCGCGGTAACCATCCCCGAGCGCCCGGGCAGCTTCCGCGAGTTCTGCTCGCTGCTGGGCAAGCGCTCGATCACCGAGTTCAACTACCGCTACGCGGACGCGCACGTCGCGCACCTGTTCGTCGGCCTCGAAGTGGCCAATCGCGGCGAGACGCAGAAGCTGCTGGCCGAGCTTGCGCGGCGAAAGATCCGCGCGTTCGACCTGACCGACAACGAGCTCGCCAAGCTGCACGTGCGTCACTTGGTGGGTGGCCACGCGCCGGCCGCCACCAACGAGATCGTCTACCGCTTCGAGTTTCCCGAGCGACCCGGCGCGCTATTGCGGTTCCTCGACAGCATGAGCGCCGGCTGGAACATCAGCCTGTTCCACTATCGCAACCACGGCGCCGACGCCGGCAGCGTGCTGGTGGGAATGCAGGTACCCGCATCGGCAAAGCGGGCGTTTCGGGCATTTCTCGACGGCCTCGGCTACGACTACGCCGACGAGACCGGCAACCCCGCCTACCGGATGTTCCTCGGTAACTGACATCGCGCGCCGCCGCCGCTGCTACGCACGCGAATTCGACTGCCGGCGGCAGTCCCTGCCGCGCAGCGTCAGCGCAACGTCATGAAAACTTGCGTTCGTGTTGCTTTTGCGCGAAATCGGGCGGCGCGCCCGATTCCGGCAAGCTTTATGCTCTATGCAGTTCGCGCGGGGCGTGGCAAACTTGCCCGGCCGACCGCGGCGCCTCATTGGGCAAGTCGCGGCGCGCGGCCACATTCTGCCTTTTGACGCGCAGTGGATGCCATTCGCGCAGCGGCGGCGACAAAGAAGATCGCGGGATCGACAAGGAGAGACGGATTGGCGGATGCGAGCGCGCTGGCGGGGGTCAAGGTCATGGTGATCGACGATTCGAACACCATTCGCCGCAGCGCGGAAATCTTCCTGTTGCAGGCGGGTTGCACGGTGATCCTGGCCGAGGACGGTTTCGACGCGCTGTCGAAGATCGCCGACCACCAGCCCAACCTGATCTTCGTCGACATCATGATGCCGCGGCTCGACGGCTACCAGACCTGCGCGCTGATCAAGAAAAACAGTAAGTTTCATGCGACGCCCGTCGTCATGCTGTCGTCGAAGGACGGCTTGTTCGACCGCGCACGCGGGCGCATGGTGGGGTCCGACCAGTACCTGACGAAGCCGTTCACCAAGGAAAGCCTGTTGAAGGCGGTGGCGGCGCACGTGAAGAAGGCCGCCGCGTGACGCGGCGGGCCACGCACGCAATCGAACCCTACGCGACCATCGGGTCGCAGGAATGACGGCATGGCCATCAAGAAAATCCTGATCGTCGACGACTCGCCCACCGAGCGGCACGTGCTCAACGACCTTTTGACGAAGTCGGGCTACGAGGTCGTCGCCAGCGACAACGGCGAGGACGCCATCCTCAAGGCGCGTCTCTTGAAGCCCGACCTGATCCTGATGGACGTCGTGATGCCGGGACTGAACGGATTCCAGGCGACACGCGCGATCAGCCGCGACCCCGAGACGCGCGCAATACCGGTGATCCTGTGCACGTCGAAGAGCCAGGAGACCGACAAGATCTGGGGCATGCGCCAGGGCGCGCGCGACTACGTGATCAAGCCGATCAACCGCGAAGAGCTCCTGGCCAAGATCCAGGCGCTCGGCTGATGGCGCGGCCGGCAGGAAACGACTAGCAATGGCCCGCGCCGCCAAGCTCGACCTACGCACGTTCCAGCAGGAGCTCGCGGCGCGCCTTGCGAGCAAGACGGCGGCGCAGGTCGATTCGTCGCGGCTGGGACTCGCGTGCGGCGACGAGCAATGGCTGATCCGCCTGGCCGACGCGGGCGAAGTGATCACCGTGCCGCCGATCGTCAGCGTGCCCCGCACCAAGCGCTGGTTCGTCGGCATCGCCAATATCCGCGGCAATCTCTACAGCGTCATCGATTTCGCGACGTTTCTCGGCCGTGCGCCCAATCCCGCGACGGGAGCCGCGCAGAACCGGCTGGTGCTGTTCGGGCCGCGTGCCGGTGAACTGCGCGCGGGCATCGTCGTCACGCGGGTGCTGGGCCTGCGCAACCTGGCCGAGCTCGCGCCGGCCGCGCTGCCGGCGGAGCCGCCGCTGTGGTATGCGCAGCGCTGGATGGATGCAGACGGCCGCGCATGGCAGGAAATCGATCTATCGAAACTCGCGCGCGACCCTGCGTTCCTGCAGGTCGGGCAATAAAGAGACGTCACAGGTGGCATCGGAGGCAGGCATGGCACTCAAGATTTTCGGCGACAAGGGCAAGGCGGGCGCCGCGGCGCTCGACATGCCGACCACGCAGGTGCGTATGGGCCGCAACACGCCAGCCGGCTACGACCCGCTCGCATCGGTGTCGATCATGGACCAGCTACGTAGCGCCGGCGCGCAGGCAGAAACCGCGCGCAAGCTGCCGATCATTGGCAACCTGCCGGTGGTCAAGCAGTTCCAGGTGCTGCTCGGGCTTTTGATCACGTTCGCCGTGCTGGCGCTGCTGATGCTGTTCCTCGACCAGCGCGCCACGTCGCAGGCCAGCGCCGCGTCGGCCACCGCCACGGAAATGCAGATGCTGTCGCAACGTCTGGCACGGGGTTCGGCGCTGGCGTCGCAAGGGCAGAAGCAGGCATTCGCCACCGTCGAGGACAGTCGCCAGAAATTCGGTGCCGACCTGACCGCGCTGATGGAGGGCGGCGAGGTCAGGGGCGTCAGCATCGATGCCGTCAGTGGCGGCGCGGCGGGCGAATTGTTGAACGACATCAAGG
>DATCFA010000464.1:0-3302 GCA_036509805.1 Casimicrobiaceae bacterium | reverse complement strand
TGTCGAGCAGCATGCGCAACACCTGCGGCACGCCGCCGGCCGCGTGGAATTCGGTGGCCACGTAGCGTCCGGACGGCTTCAGGTCGCACAGCACCGGCACGCGCCGGCGGATGCGCTCGAAGTCGTCGATGCTCCACGCGACTTCGGCGGCGGAGGCGATGGCGAGGAAATGCAGTACCGCGTTGGTCGAGCCGCCGGTCGCCATCACCAGCGAGATCGCGTTCTCGATCGACGCGCGCGTGATGATGTCGCGCGGCTTCAGGTCGCGCGTGATCGCGTTGATCAGCACGCGCGCCGATTGCGCGGCCGAATCGGCCTTCTCCGCATCCGGCGAGGCCATCTGCGAGCTGCCGAGCAGGCTCATCCCCAGCGCCTCGAACGCCGAGCTCATCGTGTTCGCCGTGAACATGCCGCCGCAGGCGCCCACACTGGGGCACGCATTGCGCTCGACGCCGTCGTAGTCTTCCTTCGCCATCTTGCCGGCGGTATACGCGCCGACCGCTTCGAACGACGACACGATCGTCAGCGTCTGGCCTTTCCAGTGGCCCGGCTTGATCGTGCCGGCGTAGACGTAGATGCCCGGAACATTGATGCGCGCGAGCGCCATCATGCCGCCGGGCATGTTCTTGTCACAGCCGCCGACGACCAGCGCGCCATCCATGCACTGGCCGTTGACCGATGTCTCGATGGCGTCGGCGATCACTTCGCGCGACACCAGCGAGTACTTCATGCCCTCGGTGCCCATGCCGATGCCGTCGGTCACCGTGGGCACGCCGAACACCTGCGGCATCGCGCCGCCGGCTTTCAGCGCTGCCATCGCGCGGTCGACCAGAGGCTGGATGCCGGCATTGCACGGGTTCATCGTGCTGTGCCCGTTGGCGACGCCGACGATCGGCTTGTCGAAGTCGCCGTCGCCGAAACCGACGGCACGCAGCATCGCGCGGTTGGGTGAGCGGGCGATTCCCTGGGTGATGATCTGCGAGCGGCGGTTGTTCGGCACCGTGGTCTCCTGCTGGTTGCGGCGCGGCCGCGGGGATCGCGGCCGTGGATCGATGGCGTCGGTGGCGCGCGCCAGCGTCAGGCGCCGCGCGCTCCGGGCCGCGACGATAGCATCGGGGACGGCGTCAGACAACACAGCACAGCACCTCCGGCGATCAACGCGAAGCCCGCGGCGTGGAATGCGTGCAGATGCTCGCCGATGGCGAGCGTGGCGAAGATCGCCGCAAACACCGGCACGAGGTGCGTGAAGATCCCCGCCTGCACGGCGCCCACGCGCGCGACGGCGAACCCGAGCAGCAGCATCGCGGTGAGCGTCGGCAGCGCGCCCAGATAGAGGATGCCCGCGAGTGTAGGCAACGACGGCCGCGGCAAGCCGTGCCGCGCGACGTCCCAGCCGATTGCCGGCAGCGTCAGCACCAGCCCGATCAGCCCGGCCGCAAAGCAGAATGCCGCGAACGACATCGGCATTTCGCGCTCGCCGAGGCGGATCGTGTAGAGCGCCCAGACGAACATGCTGGCGAGCACCAGCAGATCCCATGCGTTGAAGTCGAGGTGCACGATCGCGCGCGGATCGCCGTGCGCGATGATCAGCAGCACGCCCATCGCCGATATCCCGAGTCCGATCGCCTCGAACAGCGCCGGCATCCGGCGCTTGGTCACCGCGATGATGGCGACGATCATCACCGGTATCGCCGAATTGAGCAGGCCCGCGTTGATGGCGGTGGTGCCGCTGAGTCCGGAATAGTTGAGCACGTTCTGCGGCGCGAAGCCGATCAGCGCGAATATCGCGAGCTCGCGGGTGTGACTGCGCAATCCCGCGACAATCTCGCGGCGCTCGCGCCAGACGAACGGCAGCAGGATTACGCAGACGACCGACCAGCGCAGCCACGCGAGCCAGATGGCGGAAATGCCGTCGAGCAGCCCGCGCGCGACCACGGCGTTGCTGCCCCACAGTGCGGAAGTGACGACGAGCGCCAGGAAAGCCGCGGCACGCGGCGGCAGGCGGTCGAAAAAACGGGCAGGCGGCACGGCTGAAATGCGATCCTGGAAAGGCGCGTCCGACAGGCGCCGACGGTGTCGGGCCGCGGGCTAGCGGAAACCGATTGTGCGCCGCAGCGACCATACCGTCCAATACAATAATGGTCGATTTGTGATACCTTTCAGGTATCATGGACCTGCGGCATCTGCGCTACTTCATCGCCGTCGCCGAGGCGCTGAACTTCGGCCGCGCGGCCAAGGCGCTGCACATCGCGCAGCCGCCGCTGTCGCGCGCGATCAACGCGCTGGAGGACGAGCTCGGCGCCGAGCTCTTCGCGCGCAGCACGCGCGGCGTACGCCTGACGAACGTGGGTGCAGCACTCTTGCCTGAGGCGCGGCGACTGCTGCGCGACGCGGACGCGCTGCGCGAAGGCGCACGCCACCTGGCGGACGGCGACATCGGCAGCCTTGGCGTGGGCTTCATCAGCACCGCCATCTTCGGCGTGCTGCCGCAGGTGATCCGCAGCTTTCGACGTGCCCGTCCCGGCGTCACGCTCGAGTTGCGCGAAGCCACCAGCGACCAGATGCCCGCGCAGATACGCAGCGGGGAACTCGACGTCGGTATCATGCTGCCGGGTCCCGACGACAGCGCCATCCGCTATACGCCGCTGACATGGGAGCCGTTGGTGGCCGCGCTGCCGGCGCAGCGGCGCTGGCCGGCACGCGTTTCGCTTGCAGCACTTGCGGGGGAATCGTTCCTGTTGTTCCCGCGCGAGGCGGGCGCCGCGCTCTACGACGCCATCGTCGGCTTCTGCAAGCGCGCGGGGTTCGCGCCGCGGATCGGCCAGGAGGCAATCCAGATGCAGACGATCGTGAGTCTAGTCGCAGCGGGCATGGGCGTATCGCTCGTTCCGGCGTCGCTGCACCACATGCGGCGCACGGGTGTGGTATATCGGCCGTTGACGCAAAAGAGTCCAGCCGTCGAGATCGGCGTCGCGCATCGCGCGCGCGACGACTCGCCGCTGGTGCGCGCGTTCGTCGCCGAGGCGCGCGAGCGCGCACGCAAGCACACATGATCCTCACATATCCGGGATTCAATCCCATCGCACTCGGCTTCGGCCCGTACACCGTCGCGGGGCTGACGCTCGGCCCGTTCGCCATCCGCTGGTATGGCCTCATGTACCTCGTTGCGTTCATGCTGGTGATCGTGCTCGGCAAGAAGCGCGCGAAGCAGAACATGCTCACCGGCTGGCGCACGCTGGATGTCGACGACATGCTCTATTACGGTGTGTTCGGCACGATCATCGGCGGGCGCCTGGGCTACG
>DATCFA010000463.1:0-2565 GCA_036509805.1 Casimicrobiaceae bacterium | reverse complement strand
GCAGCGGCTTCTGGCGCAGCCGGCGCATCGGCCTGCAGCTCGCGCGCTCGGCATTCCTGTTCGGCGCCACCGTCTGCTTCTTCGCCGGATTGCGCTTCCTGCCGCTGGCCGAAGGGTCGGCCATCACGTTCCTCGCGCCGGTGTTCATCGTGCTGCTGTCGCAGCCGATGCTCGGCGAGCGCCCGACGCGTGCACGCTGGCTTGCCGTGTGCGCGGGCTTTCTCGGCGTGCTGCTGCTGATGCGCCCGGGTTCGGCAGTGTTCAGCCTGGCGGCGCTGCTGATGGTCGCCGCCGCGATGTGCAACGCGCTCTACCAGGTCTACACGCGCAAGCTGCAGGAGGACAGCGCGTACACGACGCTTTTCTACAGCGCGGTCGTCGGCACGGCCGCGTCGACACTCGCGCTGCCCTGGGTCGGCATCGGTCCGCTGGATGCGCGCACGCTGTTGCTGTTCGCGGCCGCCGGGCTTGCCGCGGGCGTCGGCCACCACTTCCTCATTCGCGCCTACCTGCGCGCGCCGGCGTCGCTGTTGACACCCTTCACCTATCTGCAGCTTGTCTGGGCGACAACCTACGGCTACCTGATCTTCCGCCAGCTACCCGACCACTGGTCGTTCGCCGGCATGGCGATCGTCGTCGCGGGCGGCGTGCTGCTCGCGCGCGCCGAGCGCCGCAACGTAACAATGCCCAAACAGCCACTACCCGCTAACGAGCCGTTGTAGAATGCCGCGCGCGCTGAATTTGAGCCGCCGTTCAACTTAATCCAGAGAGGAGTAACACCATGCAATTGCGTACGATGGCCACGTTGGTGGCGCTTGCGTTGGCAGCCACATTGACAGCGTGCGGTCAGGACGCGAACCAGGCAGCAGACAAGGCGAAGGAAGCCGCGACGAAGGCGGCGGATGCGGCGACGGACGCGGCGAAGGCCACCGCCGATGCCGCCAAGAACGCAGCCGACAAGACGTCGGCGGCCGCAGCCTCCGCTGTCGATGCGACGAAGGACGCCGCCGGCAATGCGATGACCGCAACCAAGGATGCGGCGGCGCAGGCGACCGACGCGACGAAGGACGCGGCGAACAAGGCGGTCGATGCGACCAAGGATGCCGCCGACAAGGCGAAGGCCGCCGCGAAGAATTAGGTCCCGTACCTGGCAACCGCACTTGGAAACATCACGCGGCCGCACCCGGCAACGGGTTGCGGCCGCGTGTTTTTGTGCACCTGACAGCGCGAAAGTGAGCGTTATGCCGCGCTATTTGGAGGGCGCGTGGCGCGCGATCCAGCGCGTCAGCGGCCGCCACTGCTCGAGGTCCTGCTCGGCGCGCGAGCGCGGCAGGTCGAAAATGCTTGCGCCGTCGCGCGCGCAATAGACATAGACCTGCGTGCCGCGCAGTTGCGCGACGACGGGGACGCCCGTCGATTGCATGAATTCGTCGAGGTCGGCGCTGCTGTGCGTGCGCACGTCGACGCGCATGCCGACAAGCCCCACCGCGAGGTCGCCTTGCTTGACCGCCTTCAGCTCGGCGATCGCGTGCAGGAAGCGCGCCGTCGCAGCCATGTCGAACACCGACGGCGACACGGGAATCAGCATGACGTCGGCTGCGCGCACCGCGTCGCGCAGTTCATCGCCGTGCATGCCGGCCGCGCTGTCGATCACGCGCCATTGCACACCTTCGGCCTTCAGCTCCTTCGCCGTCGTGGCGCCCGAAGCCGCGATGATGGACGGAAAAAGCGCAGGCCTGCGTGACAGCCAGAACGCAGACGACTGCTGCGGGTCGCGGTCCTCGAGCACCACGCGCTGCCGCTTGCCGGCGAGCCAGCCGGCGATGTTGGTGGCGAGCGTTGTCTTGCCGCTGCCGCCCTTCGGATTTGCGACCAGGATCGTGTGCACCGCCGCCCCCCCTTCGTCGTATTTGCACGAATGTTATCGAAACCGCGACAATTGCGCTTGGCGCGGGTAACAGCCCGGCCTGCCGCGTGCGCCCACTGGGGCGAAAGGCGCCACGGCCAATGGCCAACCGTGGCCCCCGCCTAGCCGTGACATTGCGGACTTTACTTCTATAAATCATGGGCTTCGACGCTGCAACGCTGCTTTCGCGAACCACGGCCGGCGACGCCGAGCTGGCCAAGCCCACGCACGGCTTGTCGCTCGGCCAGCGCAAGCTGCTGGCGTTTCTCGACCAGCCGCAGGCGCTCGAGGAGCTCGCCGACGAGCACGCGCTCGAGCGCGCGAAGCTCGAGCGCGACCTGGCCAAGCTGGCGTCGCTCGACCTGGTCGCCGTCGACGGACAGCACTCCGGAGCGGCCGCCGCGACCGTCGCGCTCGGCGGGTTGCGCGCACCCTCGATGCTGCGCTGGCTCGTCCCTGTGCTTTTCGTCGTCTGCGCGACGATCGTCTATTACGCGATGCGGTCGGCGCCAGCGCACCGGATGCAGGAGTCCCCGGCAGCGATCGCCACCGCGCCGGTACAGACGGCGGCGGCCGCCGGCATCGCTGCGATGACCACCGGCATCGCTGCCGCGAACGTTGCCGACCTTCCTGAACCGTTCACGGCCGCGCGGCAGGCG
>DATCFA010000462.1:0-4065 GCA_036509805.1 Casimicrobiaceae bacterium | reverse complement strand
CGCTCGGCCGGCGCGGCGATACGCACGCGGCCGGCGAACTGATGGCACGCGTGGGCGCCCCGGAGCTCGTCGATCGCCATGCCGCGGCACTGGCGTATGCGGATGCCAAGCGCGTCGAGCTGGCCGTCGCGCTTGCCGGCGCACCGCTGCTGCTGCTGCTCGACGAGCCGACCGCGGGGCTGGGCCTCGCCGAGCGCACGCCGATGATGGAAGCGGTGCGCGCCGCAACGGTCACCGGCGTCGCCGTGCTGTTCACCGAGCACGACATGGACGTCGTGTTCGGCTTTGCCGATCGCGTGATCGTGCTCGACCGCGGCCGCGTCATCGCGACAGGAACGCCGGAAGCCGTGCGCGCCGACGCTGCCGTGCGTCGCGCGTACCTGGGCGATGGCTAGCCGCGCGACATCAGCCGCCGCCGGGCAGCATCCTGCGCAGCACATCGTCGTGACGCACGAAATGGTGGAACAGCGCGGCGGCTGCGTGCAATGCGATCAGGCACAGCAGCGCCCACATCATGTACGTGTGGATGTCGCCCGCGATCAGCGCCCAGCGCGCCTTCGGCGCAGCGATCGCCGGCAGCGTGACGATGCCGAATACGCTGACCGGAAGCCCATGCGCCGACGCCGATGCCCATCCGAGCTCCGGCCCGATCAGCAGGATCCAGTAGAAGGCGACATGCGTCGCGGAGGCGGCGCAGCGCTCCCACGCCGGCGATTGCGGCATGACGAGCGGCACCGGGTGCCGCAGCCGGGGAACCAGCCGGATCGCCATCACCACCAGGATCAGCACGCCGAACGAAAAGTGCAGGTTGACGAGCGTATTGGCCGGCATGTCGCGCTTGATCCCGGGCATCAGCCACGCAATGACGAATTGCGCCAGCACCAGCGCGACGACCAGCCAATGCAGTGATTTCGCTGTCGAACTGTAGGCGATGGCAGGCGCGGTCGTGACCGAATTCTGCTGCGGGATGCGATCGGCGTTCATTGAAAGTCCTCGATCAACGTGAAGGTTCGATGCATGGCGGGGCGCGCTAGGGCGACAAATGCGCGAACGCCGCGTCGAGATCGGCAATCAGGTCGTCCACGTCCTCGAGCCCGATCGACAGCCGCAAAATGGGACCGGCCGCGTCGAAGCGCGCAAGGCTGCGCGCGCGCTCGCGCCGTATCGGCAATGCAAGACTCTCGAAGCCGCCCCAGCTATACCCCAGCGAAAAAAGCTGGAGCGCGTCGAGCAGCGCGTCGACGCGCGCCTTCGCCACCGGCTTCAGCACGACGCCGAAGAGTCCTGCGGCGCCGCTGAAATCCCGCTTCCACAGCTCATGCCCGCGCGCGCCGGGCAGCGCCGGATAGAGCACCTCGGCGACATCGTCGCGCGCGGCGAGCCATCGCGCGATGGTGAGCGCGCTTTGCTGGTGGCGCGCAAGACGCGTCGGCAGCGTGCGCAGGCCGCGCAGCGCGAGGAAGCAGTCGTCGCTCGACGCGGTGACGCCCAGATCGGTCCACAGCCGGTGCATCGGGGCGCGCGTCGCCTCGTTGCAGATGATCGCCCCCAGCAGCACGTCCGAATGGCCGCCGATGTACTTGGTCACCGCATGCACGGAAACATCGACGCCGTGATCGAATGCGCGGAAGTACAGTGGCGTCGCCCACGTGTTGTCGGCGATCACCAGCGCGCCATGGCGGTGCGCGACGCCTGCGATCGCGGGGATGTCCTGCACGTCGAAGGTCAGCGAACCCGGCGATTCGACGAACACCACGCGCGTCGATGGCCGCATCAACGCCTCGATGCCCGCGCCGGCCAGCGGATCGTAGAACTCGACGTCGACACCGAAGCGTGCGAGCGTGGTCACGCAAAAACGGCGCGTCGGGAAGTAGACCGAATCGGTGACGAGCACGTGGTCGCCGGACTTGCACAGCGCGAGCAGCGGAAGCGTCGTCGCCGCGAGGCCGGAGGGTACGGCGAAAGCCGCAACTCCTCCCTCGAGCGTCGCCAGCGCCTGCTGCAGGTCGGAGACCGTCGGCAGTCCATGCAGGCCGTAGCCGATGCGGTCGAGTTCGCCGCGCTCGGAGCGTTCGAGTTCGGCGACGTTGGCGAAGGCGATCGTCGACGCACGAAATACCGGCGTGTTGATCGCGCCGAGAAACCGGCGCGGATCGCGGCCCAAGTGCGCGGCCGCGGTGGCGGGCTTCATCGGCCGCTTCATGCGGGGTTGCGCGATGCCGGCACGAGTGCGTCGATGATGACGCCCACCTGCTCGTCCACGCCCAGCCGGATGTCCACCTGCAGCGCGTCGCGTGGCACCTCGAGCGTTGCGAACTGGCTCGCGAGCAGCGTCGACGGCATATAGCGGTGCGCGCGTTCGGCGAGCCGCGCCTCGATGGTCGCTGAGTCGCCGGCGAGGTAGACGAAGCGCACGTCGCCAGCTTCGGCGATACGGTCGCGATAGGCCTGGCGCAATGCCGAGCACGCGAGCACCGCGCTATCGCCGCGCGCGAGGATGGCGTGCAATTCATCGGCAAGGCGGCGCAGCCATGGGTCGCGGTCGGCATCGGACAACGGGTGGCCGGCACGCATCTTCTCGACGTTGGTGGTCGGGTGGAATTCGTCGGCGTCGACGAAGCGCCAGCCGAGCCGCTGCGCCAGCGCCGCGCCGACCGTCGTCTTGCCGCTGCCGCTGACGCCCATGAGCACGATGATCATCGGTGGATGCTATCAAACCCGCGCTCGTAGCGTCCGCGACGCGACAATTGCCGCCGCGACGATCAGTAACCCACCGGCGAGTGCCGCCGTGTCCGGCGTCTGATGCACGAGCAACGCTGCCAGCGCGATGCCGTAGACGGGTTCGAGGGCTGCGATCACGCTCGCCGTATGCGCCGACAGCGTGCGCATCGATGCGATGAACAGCGTGTGCGCCAGCGCCGTGCAGGCGACGCCCAGCACGACGATGAGTATCCATTCGCCGGCGAGCGGCGCGCGCGCTTGCGGTGTCAGCAGCACGAGCGGCAACAGCCATCCGGCGGCGAACGCGTTCTGCCACAGCGCGAGCGCCAGCGCCGGCGCGTTGCGCACGTGCGCGCGATTGCGCACGGCGAGCCACGCGAACGTCGCGCCCGCGGCAACACCCCACGCGAGGCCCGCGATCGGCGACGCCGCCCCGCTTCGCGTTGCCGCGATCAGCATCAGCCCCGCGGTGACCAGCACCACGGTGACCATGCTGCGCCGGTCCAGCGGACGGCGCAGCAGCAACCGTTCGAGCAACACGACGAACAGCGGAAAGCTCGCGAAGCCGAGCAGGCCGATCGCCACGCCCGACACCTGGATGGCAGTGAAGAACGCCGTCCAGTGCGCGGCGAGGATCGCGCCGTTGATCAGCAGCGCGACGCTCGGTGCCGCGCGCTCACCGCGCGCCCACGCGACGATTGCCAGCGCGAGTGCCGCAATGGCGGCGCGGCCCAGCGTGATTTCCGCGGGCGGGAGCGCCAGCCACGTGCCGAACAGTCCGGCGAAGCCGAACAAGGCGACAGCAGCGTGCAGCGCGATGATTGCGCGTGATCGAACCACGGCGCAATCTAACACTGCTCTGCGCTAGAATCGCCGCGCAAGCCGCCTGCCCGGCAACGGGCGCAAGGGAGATTCGATGGCGCAGGACAAGACGACCAGGAAAATCATCGCCGACGTGATGCGCTCGCCGGGCAACCGGGTCAAGATTGCCGTCGTCGACATCGACGGCATCCTGCGCGGCAAATACATCCACAAACAGAAGTTCGCATCGGCGGCCGAGAGCGGCTTCGGCTTCTGCGACGTCGTCTACGGCTGGGATTCGCAGGATGCCTGCTACGACAACACGACCAGTACCGGCTGGCACAAGGGCTACCCCGATGCGCAGGCGCGCATCGACTTCACCACGCACCGCAACGTGCCGTGGGATGGCGGCGTCGACTTCTTTCTCGCGAGCTTCGTGCGCGAAGGCAAGCGTGGAACCGAGCTGTTGCCGCTCGACCCACGGCAGGTGCTTGCACGTGTGCTCGCGCGCGCGACCAAGCTCGGCTTCACGCCGATGTGCTC
>DATCFA010000461.1:0-3165 GCA_036509805.1 Casimicrobiaceae bacterium | reverse complement strand
ATCCTCTGGTATCAGGAATTCTTCCAGATGGACCGCGTGATGGCGGGAATCCTGATCGTCGGCGCGCTCGGCCTGCTGGCCGACAGCGTGCTGCGCGCGTTGCAGCGCCGGCTGCTGCGCTGGCATCCATCTTCCGCGGTGGCGCAGTCGTGAACCTGCTGCGCGCGCAACAGCCACTCGATGTGCGGCTGCGCTGGCTGCTGCCGCTTTCGACGCTCATCATCCTGCTCGCATCGTGGGAAGCGGCGGTACGTGCAACACATACGCAGGGATTGGTGCCGCTGCCTTCCGGCATTTACCGGAGCGGCACGAATCTCACGCTCGACGGCGTGATTTTCGAAGCGATGTCGGGCAGCCTGAAGCGCGTGCTGATCGGCTTTTCGATCGGCGCACTCGCCGGCATTCCGCTGGGGCTCGCGATCGGCACCATTCCGGTATTGAACCGGTCGCTGCACATGGTGCTCGATACGCTGCGCTCGATTGCGCCGATCGCGTGGATACCGATGGCGATCCTGTGGCTGGGTGTGCGCGGCAATGCGGCACTGTTCGTCGTGGCGTATGCCGCGGTGTTCCCGTTTGTCGTCAATGCGAGCCACGCGGCACGGCTCATCGACCGCCGGCTGGTCGACGCTGCACGTGCGTTGGGCGCGGGACGATGGGTGGTTATCCGCTCGGTGCTGGTGCCGGCCTGCATGCCGATGATCTTCACCGGCGCGCGCATCGCGCTGTCGTTCGCGTGGGCATCGATCATCGCGGCGGAACTGGCCATCGGCATCAAGATCGCGGGGCAGGGCCGCAGCGTCGCCGGCATCGGCCAACTGATGGTGGAAACGCTGTACGTGAAGCGCGACGTCGACGCGCTCGTCTTCTACATGCTGGTCATCGGCCTCGTCAGCCTGCTGATCGACACGGGCCTGCGACGTCTCCAGCAACGGCTGCTGCCATGGAATGCAAAATGAATACGGCTGTCGAATTGCGCAATGTCGGCAAGGTGTACGTCTCGGCGCGCGACGGGGAGTGGGTCGAGGCGTTGTCCGGCATCGATTTCTCGCTGCGGCGCGGAGAGTTTCTCGCGGTGGTGGGCCCGTCGGGCTGCGGCAAGTCGACACTGTTGTCGATGATCGCGGGTTTCAGCACGCCGACCAGCGGCGAAATCGTGTTCGAGGGCAAGCGCGTCACCGGACCGGGTCCGGAGCGCGGCGTGATGTTCCAGGACTACGCGCTGTTCCCGTGGCGTACCGTCACCGGCAACGTCGAATTCGGCCCGTATGCGCGCGGCATCAAGCCCGCCGACCGGCGCGCACGCGTCCAGGCGCTGATCGAACTTGTCGGCCTGGGCGGCTTCGAACGCCGTTATCCCCATGAGCTGTCGGGCGGCATGCGTCAGCGCTGCGCGCTCGCGCGGATGCTCGCCAACGATCCGGTGATGTGGCTGATGGACGAACCTCTGGCGGCCGTCGACCTGCAGACGCGCATCATCCTGCAGGACGAACTGTTGCGGCTGTGGGGTGATGCCAAGCGCAATGCCGAACGCCCCACGGTGGTGTTCGTCACCCACGGCATCGACGAGGCGGTGCTGCTCGCCGACCGCATCATGGTGCTGGGGCGCCGCCCCGGACGCATCAAGCAGGTGGTCGACGTGAACCTGCCGCGGCCGCGCGCATCGCTGCGCAATTCACCTGAAATGGCGCGGCTCGCCGCGCAGGTATGGGACCTGATCCGCGACGAAGCGGTACAGGCGATCACCGAAGAGTCGCGCTGATTCCGGGCATCCGTCCGGCAGTAACTCGATGAGGAGCGAAAGATGAAGGGTTTCAATCGACGCAAATTCGTGGCCGGTGGGGCTGCCATGCTCGCGCTGCCGATGTTCAAGGCCAGTCCGGCGTTGGCGCAAGCGCTTAAGATGACAATGGGCGTCGGATTGGCGCAGGAGCCCGGTGCGCTGATCATGACGATGCAGCAGGAGAAGCTGCTGGAAAAAGCCGCGCAGGAACTGGGCCTGTCCGGCGTGTCCGTCGAGTACCTGTCGTTCCCGGTGCTGCTGCGCATGCTGCAGGGCATCGCCGCAGGCCAACTGCAGTTCGGCACCCTCGGTTCGACACCCTGCATCCGTTCGCTGACGAGTCCCGATCCCGTGGTGCCGATCGCCATCGTTGGCGGCGGCAACAGTTTTCCGCTGCAGGTGCCGCCGACATCGCCGATCCACAACCTCGACGACCTCAAGGGCAAGAACGTGCTGACGATCCTCGGATCGGACCTGCACCTGGTTCTCGTGCGCATGCTGAAAGCGCAGTTCGGCGTCGATGACCCGAAGGAGCTCGGCATCAATGTACGCAACATCAACGCGCTTACCGAGCTCGGCCGCGCGCAGTCCGGGATCGATGCCTGCGTGAGCCTGAGTCCGATTTCGGTTGCGGCGGAACGTGCAGGCGACCTCGTGACGGTACTGCGCAACGACGGCAAGACCGGCGCGCATTACAAGGGACCCGAGGGCAACGGCGAGGGCCACACGATTGCTTCGTTCAGCAAGACGCCTTTCGCCCCCGAAGCCTACTATCCGCATCGCATCTGGATCGTTGCGCGACGCGATTACCTCGCGGCCAATCCGAAGGCCGTCACCGCACTGCTGATCGCCAACCAGCGCGCGGTCGCGCTGCTGGTCAAGGCGGGCACCGATGCGATCGTCAAGATCGGTTCGCCGAACTGGCCGGCAACGCCGGCTGCACAGAAGGTGTGGATCGACACTGTGCTGTGGAAGCATCGCGGCTGGTCGTGGATCACCGAGGGAGACGCGCGCACGCTGGTGGGATTGTCGACCACCAAGGCGATCTTCCAGGCGAAGCTCGACCCGGAAGTCGCGAAAAAACTCTTCATGCTCGGCGCCGACGTTTCGAAGGCAGCGTACGAGGCGACCGGCAGTTTCCCCGCCAGCACCGCATTCGACGACATGAAGGGCGACATCCGCGGCAAGCCTGTGTGGGAAGCGTCGAAGTGGAACCTCGGTGCCTGAGCCGGACACACCGGCGCCGTCGAGGCAATGCCCTGCAATTTGTACGATCGTGCAGGACGGAATCGCCACGATAGCCCAGGAACCGGCGAGATATCTGCCGGCTCGATTGCGCGGTATCCTTGGTGTCCCGTGCGCTTCTGTCCATCCCTTCCCGG
>DATCFA010000460.1:0-7777 GCA_036509805.1 Casimicrobiaceae bacterium | reverse complement strand
CCCTCTCCCGCAAACGGGAGAGGGAGCCTGTCGCGTTTTGCACGATCTATTCGCCGCGCACTTCGAGCAGGATCTTGCCGATGTGCTGCGACGTCTCGAGCCGCCGGTGCGCATCCGCGGCGTCGGCCAGCGCGAACGTCGAGTCGACGACGACCTTCAGCTTGCCGGCGTCGAACAGTGGCCATACGTGCTGCTGCAACGCATTCGCGATCGCGCCCTTGCGCGCGGACGGGCTGCGGCGCATCGTCGATCCGGTGACGGTGAGGCGCTTGGCCATGATCACCACCCAGTCGCATTCGACGCGGCTGCCTTTCTGGAAGGCGATGATCGAAAGCCGCCCGTCGCTGGCGAGGACCTTGAGGTTCTTTTCGACGTAGTCGCCCCCGACCATGTCGAGTACGACGTCGACGCCGCGCTTGCCGGTGATTCTGGCGATTTCGGCGACGAAGTCCTGCGTCCGGTAGTTAATGGCGTGGTCGGCGCCGATCGACGTGCAGAACGCCACTTTCTCGGCATTGCCGGCCGTGGTGAACACGGTCGCGCCGAATGCCTTCGCGAGCTGGATCGCCGTCAAGCCGATGCCGCTGCTGCCGCCATGCACGAGGAACGTCTCGCCGGCGGCGAGGTGCGCGCGATCGAAGACGTTGTGCCACACGGTGAAGTAGTTTTCCGGCACGCCCGCTGCGTCCTTCAGCGACAGCCGCGGCGGGATGCGCATGCACCAGGACGCGGGCGCGACGCAATATTCAGCGTAGCCGCCGCCGGCGACCAACGCGCACACCTCGTCACCCACGCTCCATGCCGTCACGTCCGGCGCGCATGCGGCCACAGTGCCGGAGACTTCGAGGCCGAGAACCGGCGAAGCGTCGGCCGGCGGCGGGTAGCTTCCGGCGCGCTGCGAAACATCGGGCCGGTTGACGCCGGCCCAGGCGACGCGCACCAGCACTTCGCCGGCGCTCGGAACCGGCAGCGGCGACTCGGCGATTTCCAGCATTTCCGGGCCGCCCGGCGCGCGCACGGCGACGTGCCGCATCGAAGAAGGAAGTTTCATGGGGTTCGAGGTTTCTGCAGGAGGGACTGAAGGCGCCATGCGAGCAACGCCGCTGCCGTCATCGTACACGCGGCGAGTCCCAGCACCATCTGAGGCCCATGCGCCTGCACGACGCGCCCGGCGACCATCGCGCCGAATCCGAGGCCACCGAGGATGCACGTCGACGACCAGGTGAACGCCTCCGTCGCGTACCGCTCGGGCGCCTCCGCGCTGATCACCAGCATCACCGACGTCAGCGCCGGCGCGATCAGCGCGCCCGAGCAGAACGCCAGCACGCACAACAGCGCGGCGTTCATCGTCAGCGTGTGCAACGCGAGCGGTAGCACCATGATCGCCAGTACGCGCGGCAGGATCCGCTGCGGAGGCGCTCCCATGTGCAGGCCGCCGTAGGCGAAGCCGCCGAGCGCACTGCCCACCGAGTTGCACGCGAGCAGCACGCCGCCCATCGCCACTGCGCCCATCGCTACGCCGAAGCCCGGGTAGCCGACCTCGATGCAACCGAAACCGAACGCGATGACGATCGTCAGCGCGAACACGTGGAGTAGGCGCAGGTCGGCGAGCGGACCGAGCAGGCTGCGCGCCGCATCGGTCTGCGGCGGCAGGTAACGCAGCGCGCGCGACGCGACGAACAACGGCACCGACGCGAGCGTGAATATCCATGACATCCCGAGTGCTGCGTGCGGCGAGCCGGTGGCGATCATCGCGGCGACCAGCAGCGGTCCCACGGTGAACACCATTTCCACCAGCACCGAGTCGAGTGCGAACGCCGTGCGGCGCTCGCTCGTGTCGGTGAAGCGCTGGCGCAGGATCGTGCGCGTGAGCCCGGAGACGGGCGGCGCGAACACGCCGGCGCAGACGGCGGCGGCTTGTACGCCGGCAACGGACAGGCCCAGCGACTCGGCGAACAGCACGCTTCCAACGGATACCGGGTAAAGGATGCCGGTAAGCGCCAGCGGCACGCGCACGCCGCGCTTGTCCACCCAGCGGCCGACCAGCGGCGCGGCGACGGCCGATGCCGTCAGGTACGCACCGACAGTGGTGCCTGCAACGGCGAACGAGCCGAACAGCGCGCGCACGTGCAGCAGCATCGACAGCGTCAGCGTGCCGATGGGCATGCGCGCGAGGAACGTCAGCGCGAGGATGCGCACGACATCGGGCATGCGCAGGATGACGGCGTAGCGCGCCGTCAACCCCGGCGTCGGCTGCCCGCTCAATAGACGATAGTCACGTTGGACGGCGACAGCCACGCGCGCAGCCCCTCGATCAGCGCGTCGTCCAGGTTGACGCGCCAGCCCTCTGGCAGCTCGAAGTCGCCGCTGACGCCGTTGTTCTCATAGTGCAGCGTGATCGGCGTGACGCCCGCGCGGTGCGGTGCGAGAATGGCCTCGAGTCTGTCGCCTGCCGCGTTGCCGTTGCACGCGAGTGCCAGGCGCTTGGCGAACCGCCGGCGCGCCTCCGAGAGATCGAACACGCTCTCGACGATCACGCGCAATCCCTGTGCGTCGCCATCGTCGGACACGCGCTGCGTGACCTTCACGTCGGCGATCACCAGCGAGTCCTCGCGCAACCGGTTGCGCGAGGACTCGTACATTTCGTTGAACACGACGATTTCGATCGACGACTTGCCGTCATCGAGCGTGACGAACGCCATCTTGCCGCGGCGGCTGACCTGCGTGCGCACGGCGGTGACGACCCCCGCGATCAGATAGCGCTCGGCGCGCGGCTCGATATCGGCGAGACGCGTGCGTACCAGCGTTGCAAGCTCGGCGGCGTAGGCGTTGAACGGATGGCCGGACACGTAGAAGCCGAGCGCCGACTTTTCGTGCGCGAGCCGCTCGGTTTCCGTCCACTCGGCCACTGATGGCAGCGCCGGCAGGTCGCCACCGGCATCGGCGCCGAACAGTGAATTCTGCGCGGCCTGCGCTTGCGCGCGCTCGGCTTCTGCGAGCGTCATGCCCACCGCCGACAGCAGCGCGGCGCGCCGCGGCTCGATGGCGTCGAACGCACCGCCCTTGATCAGCGCCTCGACCGCGCGGCGGTTGACCATGCGCTTGTCGACGCGGCGGCAGAAGTCGGCAAGGCTCGCGAACGGCCCGTCGGTCGCGCGCGCGGCGACGATCGACTCGACCGCATGTGCGCCGGTTCCCTTGATGCCGCCCAGGCCGTAACGGATGCGCTTGCCGTCGACGGGCTCGAAGCGATAGGCCGACGCGTTGATGTCGGGCGGCAGGATCGCGAGACCCTGATCCTGCGTGTCCGCGTAGAGCGCGCGCACCTTGTCGGTGTCGTCCATCACCAGCGACAGGTTGGCGGCCATGAACGCTGCCGGATGATGCGCCTTGAACCACGCTGTCTGATAGGCGACCAAGGCGTACGCGGCGGCGTGCGACTTGTTGAAACCGTAGCCGGCGAACTTCTCGATCAGGTCGAACAGTTGCACGGCTCGCGCGCGCGCGAGCCCGTTCTTTTCCGCACCGGCGACGAAGATATCGCGATGCGTCGCCATCTCCTCGGGCTTCTTCTTGCCCATCGCGCGGCGCAGCAGGTCGGCGGCACCCAGCGTGTAGCCGCCGATCGCCTGCGCGATCTGCATCACCTGCTCCTGGTAGACCATCACGCCGTACGTCTGCCCGAGGATCGGCTCAAGGCGCGCGTCGACGTACTCGACGCGGCGGCGTCCCATCCGCGCCTCGACGTAGTCGGGGATCAGCTCCATCGGTCCGGGACGGTACAGCGCCACCAGCGCGACGATGTCCTCGAAGCGCGTCGGCGGTGCGCGCAGCAAGAGGTCGCGCATGCCGCGCGATTCGAACTGGAACACCGCACTCGTGTTGGCGGTGCGAAAGACCTCGTAGGCGCGCTTGTCGTCGAGCGGCAGCGCGTCGAGCCGAACGTCGCTCGCGGGGTCGAGCTTCTTCACGTAGCGCAGCGTCCAGTCCAGGATCGTCAGCGTGGTGAGACCGAGAAAGTCGAACTTGACCAGGCCCGCCGCCTCGACGTCGTCCTTGTCGAACTGCGAAATCGGCGATTCGGCGCCCGGCTGCACGTAGAGCGGGCAGAAGTCCGTCAGCTTGCCGGGGACGATCAGCACGCCGCCCGCGTGCATGCCGACGTTGCGCGGCAGGCCTTCGAGCTCCTCCGCCAGCGACAACAGCTCGCGCACCTCCTCCTCGGCGGCCTCGCGCGCCTCGAGTTGCGGCTCGCTGTCGCGCGCGTAGATCGTGTTGGGCTCGCGCTCGCCGTTGGAGCGTCGCAGCGTGACCGTGCGCCCCGGCTGGAACGGGATCAGCTTGGCGATGCCGTCGACGAAGCTGTACGGCAGGTCGAGCACGCGACCGACGTCGCGCACCGCGGCCTTGGCCGCCAGCGTGCCGAACGTGGCGATCTGCGATACCGAATCGGCGCCGTACTTCTGCTTGACGTAGTCGATCACGCGCTCGCGCGTGTCCTGGCAGAAGTCGATGTCGAAGTCGGGCATCGACACGCGTTCGGGATTGAGGAAGCGCTCGAACAGCAGGTTGTAGCGCAGCGGGTCGAGGTCGGTGATGCCCAGGCTGTAGGCGACGAGCGAGCCCGCGCCCGAGCCGCGCCCGGGGCCGACGGGCACGCCGTTGTTGCGCGCCCAGTTGATGAAGTCGGCGACGATCAGGAAATAGCCCGGAAATCCCATCTGCTGGATCGTCGCCACTTCGAACGCGAGCCGCGATGCGTACTCGGCGCGTTTTTGTTCGCGCGCGGCCACCTCGGGGAAGAGCTGCGCGAGGCGTGTCTCGAGGCCCGCTTCCGCGCAGCCGCGCAGGTGGTCATCGAGCGTCACGCCCTCGGGCGTCGGAAACGCCGGCAGGTGATTGCGACCGATCTCGATCGTCGTGTTGCAGCGTTGCGCGATCGCCACGCTGTTGGCGAGCGCCTGCGGCAGGTCGGCGAACTTGGCCGCCATCTGCGCCTGCGTGGTGAAGAACTGCTCGGGCGAGAACCGCCGCGGGCGGCGCGAGTCGGCGAGCGTGTGGCCCTCGGCAATGCACACCCGCGCCTCGTGCGCGCGAAAATCCTCGCGCGCGAGGAACTGCACCGGATGCGTCGCCACCACCGGCAGCCCGAGCTCGCCGGCGAGGCGCACGCTGGCGTCGACCAGCGTGTCGTCGTCGGCGTGCCCGGCGCGCTGCACCTCGAGGTAGTAGCGGTCGGGGAAGCGCAGCATCGCGGCACGCGCGGCACTTTGCGCAGCCGCGGCATTGCCATTGAGCAGCGCCTGGCCGACATCGCCGTCGCGCGCCCCCGACAGCGCGATCAGCCCGTCGGTGCCTTCGTCGAACCATTCGCGGCGCAGTTCCGCGCGACCCCGATGCTGGTTGCCGCGGTACGCGCGCGTCAGCCACGTGCAGAGCTTGAGGTAGCCTGCATGCGACGAGGCGAGCAGCAGCAGGCGGTAGGGCTGGTCGCGAGACGATTCGTGCGTGACCCACGCATCGCAGCCGATGATCGGCTTGACGCCGCGCGCGCGCGCCGCGCGGTAGAACTTGACCATGCCGAACATGTTCGCGAGGTCGGTCAGCGCGAGCGCAGGCATGCCGTCGCCGGCCGCGGCCTCGATCGCGTCACCGATGCGCACGGTGCCGTCGACGATCGAATACTCGCTGTGCAGACGCAGGTGGACGAAGGTGGGTGCGTACATGGGGAAATCGATCGCGGTGTAGAATTTTACCGCGCCGACCGGTGCGTGCGAGTGGATCCCATGCGAAACAAAAATCGTGCGTTGCGCGCGTGTGTGCCCGTATTGTCGGTCCTGCTGCTCGCAGCCTGCGCGGGGACGTCGCTCGTGCAACCGGCACCCGAGCCCGCACCATTGCCGCGCAACGCCGAGCCACCGAAGCCCGCGATCAATCTCGACGGCTTTCCGCTGCCGTATCGCCAAGGCTACGCCGACGGTTGTGCCAGCGCGACCGGTGCCGAACGCAAGGATGCGACGCGCTTTGCCGGCGATGGCAACTACCGCACCGGTTGGACCGACGGACGCGGACTGTGCGCTCGCAAGTGAATTCCCGCGCACGCGTGCATGCCTGCAACTCGACTCGGCGACACTGCCGATGAGGTTGACTCGCGTGACGCCGCGTTCACGACGCGTGGACGTGCGTGGCCTCGACTACCGTGTGCTCGAATGGGGCGACCCGGCAGCACCACCGCTCGTGATGCTGCATGGCTGGATGGATGTCGCCGCGTCGTTCCAGTTCATCGTCGACGCACTGCGCGGGCAGTGGCATGTGATCGCGCCGGATTGGCAGGGCTTCGGGCAGACGGCGTGGCGCGCGGACGGTTACTGGTTCCAGGACTACATCGCCGACCTTGATTTCCTGTTGCGTGCGCTGGTGCCCGCCGGCGATGCGCATCTTGTCGGGCACAGCCTCGGCGCGAATGTCGCGCTGCTCTACGCGGGATTGCGCACGACGGGCGTGCGCTCGGTGGTGGCGCTCGACGGCTTCGGCATCCCGACGGGAGATCCGGCAGAGGCGCCGGCCAAGCTCAATGCATGGCTCGACGCGCTGGCAGCACCACCAGGACTCGCGCCGTATGCGAGCCTTGCCGCGGTGGCCGACCGCTTGCAGGCGAACAACCGCCGGCTTGCCCGCGACAAGGCCGAGTTTCTCGCCGGCGAGTGGGCGGAATTACAGGCAGATGGCAGCGCGCGCCTGCGCGCCGACCCGCGGCACAAGCTGCCGTTTCCGACGGTCTACCGGATGGACGAGATCGAGGCGATATGGCGCGAGATACGCGTGCCGGTGCTGTGGGTGGCGGCGACGGAATCGAAGATTCCCGCGTGGCTTGCCGCCGGCGGCGATGCTGACGAGGAGATCGCGCGGCGCGTCCGCCACGTTGCGCATTCGACGCTGATGACCATCGCCGACGCCGGGCACATGCTGCACCACGACCAGCCGCAGGCGGTGGCTACGGCCATCGAGGCATTCGTGGCGGACGCCAACGCGCGTTCCTGAGCGAACGTGGCGCGCGAGCGTCAGTCGTCGGCGGGCTTCATCTGCGACTGCAGATAGTTCTGCACGCCGATGTCGGCGATGACGCCAAGCTGCGTCTCGAGGAAATCGATGTGCTCTTCCTCCGATTCGAGGATGTCCTCGAACAGCTCGCGCGTCACGTAGTCGCCGACGCGTTCGGCGTGCGCGATCGCTTCCTTGAGCGGCGGATGCGCGGCGCGCTCGAGCGCCAGGTCGCATTCGAGCGCTTCCTTGACGTTCTCGCCGATGCGCAGCTTGTGCAGGTCCTGCAGGTTGGGCAGGCCTTCGAGGAACAGGATGCGCTTGATCAGCGCATCGGCGTGCTTCATTTCGTCGATCGACTCGTGCTTCTCGTGCTCCTCGAGCCGCGCGTAGCCCCAGTTGCCGAACATCCGCGAATGCAGGAAGTACTGGTTGATGGCGGTCAGCTCGTTGACCAGCACTGCGTTGAGATGGCGGATGACGTCGATGTCGCCTTTCATGGGCTGCTCCGTTCAGTGGGGCGACGCGAAACGCGCGCGGGTTGGCGAGTCAGGCATGGTATGCGATGCGTGCGCGCGCTGCAAAAGCCGGAACGTTTCGCACTTCGCCGATGTGATATCGCCGCGCGCTGGAAAAAGTGGGGTCAGAGACGAATGGCACTTACTTTGGCCTCTTTGCATGACCGTAGAGTTCGATCTCGCGACGGGCCTTGGCACGCGGCTCTTTGAGCCACGGG
>DATCFA010000459.1:0-7869 GCA_036509805.1 Casimicrobiaceae bacterium | reverse complement strand
CACCTGCCCGCGAAGCGGCGCTGGAGCTGGTGGCGAAGGGGCTGCTCGTACACGAGTCGCACCACGGCATGCGCGTGGCCGACCTCGACGCTGCGCGCGTCGCGCACGTCTATGGTGTGCGCGCGCTGCTCGAGGCGGAAGCCGCGCGCCTGTCGGTCGCCAACGCCGGTGATCGCACGATCGAGCGCGTCGAAGCGCAGGCGCGCGCGATGGAAGCGGCGTTCGCCAGCAACGACCTGCGCAAACTGGGTGCTGCCGACGGCCGTTTTCACCAGGCGCTGTACGAGGCAGCCGCAAATCCCGTGCTGCTCGCGCTGATCGAGCAGATGTGGGAACAGTTTCCGCGCTACCTGTTGTGGCGCAGCCCGGCGCGCGTGCGCGAGTCGCTGGCCGAGCACAACGAGATCGCCGCCAGGTTTGCGCGGCGCGACGCCGATGGCACGGCGCGCGCGGTCGCGCGCCACATCCTGCATGGCCTCGACGCGTTCAATGTCATCCTGCAGGCGCAACGCGAGGAGCAAGCGCAATGAGCACCGAACACGAGGCGATCCCCGAGTTTCGCCGAAACCTGATCCGCTATGGCGGCGACGTCTATCCGGAAATCGTCGAAAAGGCGCAGGGCTGCTACGTCTTCGACGCCGCGGGAAAAAAGATCCTCGACTTCACGTCGGGCCAGATGTGCGCGACCGTTGGCCACAGCCATCCGAATGTCGTCGCGGCCATCAAGAAAAGCTGCGACACGGCGCTGCACCTGTTCTCGGGAATGATTCCGCGCAGCGTCGTGCAACTGGCCGAGGCGATCACCAGGATCGTGCCCAAGCCGCTGCGCAAGTCGCTATTCCTCAACACCGGCAGCGAGAGCAACGACGCCGCGATCAAGATGGCCAAGCTCTATACCGGCGGATTCGAAGTCGTCGGGCTCGGCGGCTCGTGGCACGGCGTCACCGGCAACGCCAGCGCGGTTTCTTTCGCCAGCGACCGCAAGGGCTACGGTCCCGGCATGCCGGGCTCGTTCGTGATTCCGGAACCCAACGCGTACCGCTGCCCGGTCAGGCACTGTCGCGATACCTGCGACCGCACGTGCATGAAGATCGGCTTCGAGATGTACGACATGCAGTCCGCCGGCGCACCCGCCGCGGTGATCGCCGAACCGGTGATCAGCGCCGGAGGCGTCATCGTTCCGCCCGACGGCTACTTCGACGCGTTGCAGGCCGAGGCGAAAAAGCGCGGGATGCTGCTGATCTTCGACGAGGCGCAGACGGCGTTCGGTCGCCTGGGCCACTGGTTCGCAGCGTCGCACCTGGGCGTGACGCCCGACATCATGACGGTGTCGAAGACGCTGGGCGGCGGCATGCCGCTGGCCGCCGTCATCACCAACGATGAAGTCGAGGAGCGCTGTCACCAGCGAGGCTTCGCGTTCTACACGTCGCACGTATCCGACCCGCTGCCGGCGACGGTGGGCCTCGCCGTGCTGGAGACGATCGTGCAGGAAAAGCTCCTCGAGCGCAGCCGCGAAATGGGCGATTACCTCGCCGCCGGCCTGCGCGAACTGCAGCAGCGCCACACGGAAATCGGCGACGTGCGCGGCATGGGATTGTTGCGCGGCATCGAGCTGGTCAAGGACCGCGAGACGCGCGAGCCGCATCACGAGCTGGGCGCGATCACCACGCGCCGCTGCCTCGAGCTGGGACTCAGCATGAACATCCGCCGCCGGCCCGAGCGCGGCTCCGTCTGGCGGATTGCACCCCCGCTGACGGTGACCCGCGCGGACGTCGACCTTGCGATGTCGATTTTCGACCGCGCGCTGGCCGAATCGAAGGCGGAGCTCGCGCAGCGGCGGGGCGGGAGCAGCCAGGCTTCGCGCGCGGCTTGATGGTTGTGGGCGACAGCATCGAGGGCGGCGCGCGCCGCGGCTTGGCGCCGGGCCGTCACCCTGGCCCTCTCCCGCAAGCGGGAGAGGGGACGGTCTTGCTGGAGAAAAAGCTGGCTCCGCGCAGCACAAACACGGTAATGGTCGCGGGGCCGGGTGTTGACGACCGATGACGCGCAGGGCATTGTTAGCCATCGCCGGGCCCGGCGCCGCTGTCTCGCGCGGGCAATCGCCGCACAAGCGGTGGATTTTTCATCGTGGACCACCGTTGCACATCGTGGAACGCGATGCCGTTGCGACACCCATCACCTGTTGAAGCGAGGACAAGAACATGATCAGTAAATTCGCATCCATCGTCGCGGCCGGCATGGCACTGGGCCTGCTGGGCGCCAGCGTTGCCAACGCCGACGTGCTTTCCGACGTCAAGAAAAAAGGCGTTCTGGTGGTCGGCACCAAGGCCGACTACCGGCCGTTCGGCTTTCTCGATCCTTCGGGCAAGATCGTCGGTTTCGAGCCCGATCTTGCCGCCGACATCGCCAAGCGCCTCGGCGTCAAGCTGGAGCTCGTGCCGGTCGTCGCGTCCAATCGCATCCAGTTCCTGCAGCAGGGCAAGATCGACCTGATGATCGCGACGACGAGCGACACGCCCGACCGCCGCAAGATCATCGACTTCGTCGACCCCAGCTATTACGGGTCGGGAACCAATGTGCTGGCGCCGAAATCCGCGCACTTCAAGACTTGGGACGACCTGAAAGGCAAGAAGGTTTGCCTGATCCAGGGCTCGTTCTACAACAAGGAACTGCAGGAAAAGTACGGCGTCGAGGGCGTCGCGTTCCCCGGCACCGCTGAAGCCTACGCGGCGCTGCGCAACGGCAATTGCGTGGCCTTCGCATACGACGACACCGCGATCGTCGGCGAAATGCTGAAGCCCGAGTGGAAGGACTATGAAATGCCACTCGAGTCGATCCTGTTCCAGCCGTGGGGCATCGGTGTCAAGCTGGGCGAGAAGAGCATGGTCGACTTCGTATCGAAGGCCACCATCGACTGGCACAAGACGGGATTTATCCAGCAGCTCGAGAAGAAGTGGGACATCAAGCCCACGAAGTTCGCCGAGGACATGCACAACAAGTACAAGTAACGAAAGCGCTGGTCACCCGCGAGCCGGTCCGGGTTGCGCCCGGGCCGGCTTGCGCTTGTTTCAAGCGGACGATGAAGAGGGCCGATGCAGAGCTTCTGGGATTGGTTTCGGGCATTGCACGACGCAAGCGGAATCAATCTCACGATCTTCTATGATGCGTTCGACCGCCACCGCTTCGCGAGTGGCGTGCTGATGACCCTCGAGCTGTCGGCGATCTCCATCGTTGCCAGCGTGCTGATCGGCATCGTTGGTGCTTGGCTGCAGGGCTCGCGGATGCGGCTGACGCGCCAGGTCGTCTACTGGTATATCCAGTTCTTCCGCAACACGCCGCCGCTCGTCCAGATCTACTTCTTCTATTTCGGCATCGGCAGTTTGCTGGCCACCACCGGCATCCACGGCCATCCGGTGCCCATCGTCACCAACGTGCAGTGGGCGATCGTTTCGCTGTCGTTCTTCGCCGGCGCCTTCAACGTCGAGATTTTCCGCTCGGGCATCGAGGCGGTGCCGGGCACGACGATCGAGGCGGCCGAGTCGCTCGGCTTCAGCCGGTTGCGCACCTACCTGCTGATCGTGTTTCCGCTGGCATTCCGTATCAGCCTGCCGGCGCTCAACAACAACCTGGTCAACCTCGTGAAGACGACAACGCTCGCCTATGCGATCGCCGTGCCGGAAATGCTCTATGTCTCGAGTCAGATCTGGTCGGACAACCTCAACGTGCCGGTGATGATGAACGTGCTGCTCGTCGCGTATTTCGTGATGGTGGGCGCGCTGGTGTGGGCGATGCACCGCTGGGAGCGCGCGATCCGCGTTCCGGGGTTCGGCACATGAAGGCGCGCGGCCCCTGGCATTCGTCGCTCGTCGCGCACACCGACTTGCCGGTGTTGCTGCCATCGGCCGCCGGGATTGCGCGCGACGCGCGCACGCAGCGCATGCGCGGCCATTTCACGCTGAAGTTGCGCGCCGCGCACGGCGTCGCGTTGTTGCTGCTGCTGGCGGCCGGCTGCGGCATCGCGGAAGCGCAGGCGGGCCCCGGCGACCCGTCGATTTTCGCGACGCTGTGGAAGTGGACGCCGCTGCTGTTGCGCGGGTTCATGTTCAACCTGGCGATCAGCGTGATGGCGATGGCGGGGGGCACCGCGGCCGGCATGCTGCTCGGTTTCGCGCAGTCTTCGCTGCGGCGTCCGGTACGCTCGGGCGCATGGGTGGTCACCCAGTTTTTCCGCAACGCGCCGTGGCTGGTGCTGCTGTTTTATTGCATGTTCCTGCTGCCGTTCCAGGTGAACGTGTTCGGCGTGACGATCCAGATCCCCGACTGGATCAAGGCAACGTTCGGCCTCGCGTTGCCGGTGATGGCCAACGTGTCGGAGGTCCTGCGCGGCGCCGTGCAGTCGATCCCGACCGGGCAATGGGAGTCGGCGGCGTCACTCGCATTCACGCGGCGGCAGACGATGTGGAGGATCATCCTGCCGCAATGCATCAAGCGCATGCTGCCGCCGTGGATGAACCTGTATGCGATCCTGACGATGTCGACGGTGCTGACGTCGATCGTCGGCGTCGCCGAGATCATGACGCTGACCGGCCGCGTGCTGAGCGCGGAAAACCGGCCGGGGCTGTTGCTCGCGTTCTACAGCTACGTGCTGCTGCTGTTCTTCCTTTACTGCTTCCCGATCGCGCGCTGGACGGTGCGTCTGGAAGCCCGCTATGCGGTCGACCGCTAGAATGAGCGCCATGCCGGCTGAAAACGCGCAATCCATCGTCAGCGTCCGCGATGTCCACAAGTCGTTCGGCGACGTCCAGGTGTTGAGGGGAATGTCGATGGAAGTGCCGAAGGCCGACGTGGTTTGCATCATCGGACCGTCCGGCTCCGGCAAATCGACGCTGCTTCGCTGCATCAACGGCCTCGTGCCGATCGACAGCGGCGCCATCCGCGTCGGACAGTTCGACGTGCACACGCTGACGACCGACCAGCAGAAGATTGCGCTGCGCAAGGAAGTGTCGATCGTGTTCCAGCAATATAACCTCTTCCCGCACAAGACGGCGCTGGAGAACGTGATGATGGCGCCCATCCACGTGCTCAAGGAAAACGCCGGCGAGGTGCGCGTGCGCGCCATCGCGCTGCTGAAGAAGGTCGGCCTCGCCGCGAAGGCGGACGTGTACCCGGGCGAGCTGTCCGGTGGCCAGCAGCAGCGGGTGGCGATCGCGCGTTCGCTCGCGATGCGCCCGGAAGTGATGCTGTTCGACGAGATTACCGCGGCACTCGACCCCGAGACCGTCAAGGAAGTGCTCAACACCATCCGCGAGCTTGCGCACGACGGCATGACGTGCATGCTGGTCACGCACGAAATGCGCTTTGCGCGGGAACTTGCCGACACCGTCTATTTCACCGACGGCGGCGTGATCGTCGAGTCGGGACCGCCGGCGGAACTTTTCGACCGGCCGCAACAAGAGCGCACGCGCGCGTTCCTGTCGCAGGTGCTGTAGCGCGTCTGTCGCGCGTTGCCCATGCGTTACTCGATCTTTTCGCTGCTGCGCGGCGCGCTCGACCGCCAGCAGAACTGGCCACTGGCGTGGCGCAGTCCGGCGCCGAAGAAAAGCTACGACGCCATCGTCATCGGCGGCGGCGGGCATGGGCTGGCCACCGCCTACTACCTCGCCAAGGAGCACGGACTACGCAATGTCGCCGTGCTGGAGAAGGGCTGGCTGGGCGGCGGCAACACCGGGCGCAACACGACGATCGTCCGCTCCAACTATCAGCTCGACGCCAACGCGCATTTCTACGAGTTTTCGCTGAAGCTGTGGGAGCATCTCGCGCAAGAGCTCAATTTCAACGTGATGTACAGCGCGCGCGGCGTGCTGAACCTCGTGCATTCGCCGGCGGACGCCGACGCCGCCATGCGCCGCGGCAATGCGATGCGCCTCAACGGCATCGACGCCGAATTCCTGTCGCGCGACGAGATCGCCGCGTGGATTCCCAACCTCGACTGCTCGCTGGACGCGCGTTATCCGATTCAGGGCGGCCTGCTGCAGCCCCGCGGCGGCACCGTGCGCCACGATGCGGTCGCATGGGGCTACGCGCGCGCGGCCGACAGCCTGGGTGTGGACATCATCCAGCAATGCGAAGTCACCAGCATTCGCCAAAGCGGTGGCGCGGTCGCGGGGGTTGAAACGTCGCAAGGCTTCATTGCCACGCCGAAGATCGGCATCGCGGTCGCGGGAAATTCCGGGCACGTCGCGGCGATGGCCGGAATCCGGCTGCCGATCGAATCGCACGTGCTACAGGCGATGGTGTCCGAGCCGGTGAAGCCGATCCTCGACACCGTGGTCACCTCCGGCGCCGTGCACTTCTACATCAGCCAGTCGGACAAGGGAGAGCTGGTGATGGGCGGCGACCTCGACTTCTACAACTCGTACGCGCAGCGCGGCAACCTCCCCGTCATCGAGCACGTCGTCGCCGCGTGCCTCGCGCTCTTTCCGAGCTTCGGCCGGCTGCGGCTGATGCGCACCTGGGGCGGCATCATGGACATGACGATGGACGGCAGTCCCATCATCGGCAAGCTGCCGGTCAAGGGGCTGTACATGACGGGAGGCTGGTGCTACGGCGGCTTCAAGGCGACGCCCGCGTCCGGCTATGTGCACGCCCACACGATCGCACACGACGCGCCGCATCCGCTCAACGCGCCGTTCACGCTCGAGCGCTTCGCCGAGGGCCGGATGCTCGACGAAAAGGGCGCGGGTCCGTATGCGTGGGCGCACTGACATGGAGGCGTGCGCGCAATGATGCTGATTCCGTGCCCGTACTGCGGGCCGCGCAACCAGGTCGAGTTCACGTATGGCGGTGACGCGAGCGTCGAGCGGCCGGCGGACGACGCCCAGCAATCGGCGTGGTTCGACTACATCTACCTGCGCGACAACCCGCGCGGACCGCACGACGAGTGGTGGCTGCACAGCGCCGGTTGCCGAAGCTGGTTCCGCGTGCGACGCGACACGCGCACGCACGACATTCTCGCCAGCGCACGAGCAGGCGACGCATTGCCGGGAGTCGTGCAGTGACGCAGGCGTTCCGGCTTGCGCAGGGCGGCGACATCGATCGCGCCCGCGCGTTGCGTTTCACGTTCGACGGCAGCGCGCTCGAGGGCTACGCGGGCGACACGCTCGCTTCCGCGTTGATCGCCAACGGCGTGCACCTGTGCGCGCGAAGCTTCAAGTACCACCGGCCGCGCGGCATTTTTGGCGCGGGCAGCGAAGACCCTTGCGCGCTGGTGCAGCTTGCGCAGGGGGCGTACAGCGAGCCCAACGTGCGCGCGACCACGCTCGAGCTTTGCGACGGCCTCGCCGCCGCGAGCCAGAACCGCTGGCCCTCGCTGCGCTTCGACGTCGGCGCCATCAACAACGCGCTGTCGCGGATGCTTCCGGCCGGCTTCTACTACAAGACGTTCATGTGGCCGCCGACGCCGCGCTGGTGGCTGCGCTACGAGCACGTGATCCGCCGTGCTGCCGGCATGGGGCGCGCAGCGCACGCGCCCGACCCCGATCGCTACGAGCATCAATACGCGCATTGCGACGTGCTGGTCGTCGGCGGCGGTGCGACAGGCATCGCAGCGGCGCGGGCGGCGGTTCACAGCGGCGCGCGCGTGACCCTGTGCGACGACAATCCGCGCCTGGGGAGCGGGGTCCACGCGGACGGCACGACGGTCGAGGGACTTGCGATCGGACAGTGGACGCGCGACGCCGCAAGTGAGCTTGCAAAGTCGGGCGTGCGGCTCCTTACGCGGACGACCGTCTTCGGCTATTACGACGACAACCTGGTGGGCGCTGTCGAGCGCATCGGCGATCCGCTGGCGGCAGCGTCGCCGCATGCGCC
>DATCFA010000458.1:0-2291 GCA_036509805.1 Casimicrobiaceae bacterium | reverse complement strand
GACGCGACGACGCCCCACGGCGCGATGGTGCCGTCGTCGGGGCCGTACGGAACACCGCGCGCGAGATAGTCGTAGAAGACGCGCTCGATGCCGTCGACCTGGGCGGTGTCGGGGCCCGGCCCGTCGCTCGCGGTGACGCCCCAGCAATCGCTGCAGTAGTGCGCGAACTTGAGCGGGTTGTCGATCGCGTACAGCCGTTGCGCGTGGGTGGCACGCCGGCTGTTCTCGAAATAGTCGATGCCCTTGGCGCGCATGTACGCGTCCTGGATGCCGCGAAAGTCGATCCAGATGTGCGACATCTGGTGAATGAACAGCGGCCCTGCGTACACGTATTCCTGGCCGTAGGTTTCCTTCCACTGGTAGGTCGATACCCACGCCGGATAGCTCGCGTCCGGCAGCGGATGCTCCGGCGAACCGAGCCCCAGCACGTAGAGCAGCAGCGCTTCGTCGTAGCCCCGCCATCGCCATGGAAGGAATCCGCTTTCCGGCTTCCAGCCGTGCGTGACGGTGACGCCGCCGTTTTGTGCCCATTGCCAGTCGGCGCGCCGATACAGCGCGTCGGCGCTGCTGCGGATTTCACGCTCTTCCGCCGTGTCGGCGTCGAAGAACGCGGCCGCCGCCAGCATGCCGGCGAACAGGATCGTGCTGTCGACGGTGGACAGCTCGCATTGCCACGCGCGTCGCCCTGACTGCATGTCGAGGAAGTGGTAATAGAAGCCGTGGTAGCCGGTGGCATCCGCCTCGGGGCCCTGCTGGCTTCCCATGAAAAATCGCAGCGTCGCGAGCACGCGGGCGACCGCCTTGTCGCGCGCCAGGAACCCGCGCGTGACGGCGACCGTGTAGGCAGTCAGGCCGAGCCCGGTGGCAGCGATGCTCGACGGCCAGTTGGAGGTCGTCTTGTCGAGCACCAGTCCATTGCGTGGGTTGGTCTCGTGCATGAAATAGTGGAAGGCGTCGCGCTGCAGCGACTCGAGCATCGCATCGGTGTCCGCGGGTCGCGTGCTGCCGGCGGCGGGCAGCTCACACCCTAGTGCCGTGTTGCCACCCGAAGCGTTGCTGCCGCGCGCAATCCCGGCGCCGTTCATCGTCGCTTGCGCCGCGGGTGCGTGGGCTTCGCGCCCAGCGCATCGTCGACCATCGCCTGCGCCTCGCGAACGATGCGCTCGAGGTGACGGTCTCCGCGGAAACTCTCCGCGTAGATCTTGTAGATGTCCTCGGTGCCCGACGGACGCGCGGCGAACCAGCCGTTTGCGGTGGCTACCCGCAAGCCGCCGATCGGCGCACCGTTCCCCGGCGCGCGATCCTCGATGCGCAGGATCTTCTCGCCGGCGAGCGAAGTGTGGTGGAACTGGCGCGGTGCAAGCTTCGCGAGGCGCGCCTTCTGCGCAGGCGTCGCCGCCGCCTGCACGCGACGCTCGACCGGCTCGCCGAGCTCGTGCGCGAGCGCCTTGTAGCGCTCACTGGGGTCGCGTCCGGTGCGCGCGGTGATTTCCGCCGACAAGAGCGCCGGCACGATGCCGTCCTTGTCGGTCGTCCACACGTTGCCGTTAAGGCGCGAAAAGCAGGCACCCGCGCTTTCCTCGCCGGCGAATCCCAGCGTGTGCGTGAGGAGGCCGTCGACGTACCACTTGAATCCCACCGGCACTTCATACAGCTTGCGACCGAGGCGCGCCGTCACGCGATCGATCAGCGCGCTGCTGACGACGGTCTTGCCGACGGCGGCATGCCTGCGCCAGTGGCTGCGATGCGTGAACAGGTAGTCGATGGCCACGCACAGGTAATGATTCGGCGGGACGAGTCCGCCGGAGCGCGTGACGACCCCGTGGCGGTCGTGGTCGGTGTCGCAGGCGAAAGCGATGTCGAAGCGCTTCTTCTGCGCGATAAGCGATTGCATCGCGTAGGGCGACGACGGGTCCATCCGGATCTGGCCGTCCCAGTCGAGCGGCATGAAGCGGAACGTGGGATCGACGGCCGTGTTGGTGACCGTGAGGTCGAGCTTGTAGCGCTCGGCGATCGCCGGCCAGTAATGCACGCCGGCGCCGCCCAGCGGGTCCACACCCATGCGAATATGCGCGCCGCGGATCACGTCGAGGTCGACGATGTTGCCAAGATCGGCGACATACGCGGCGCGATAATCGTAACGGTGCGTCGTCGCAGCGCGCAGTGCTGCGGCGAGTGTCATCCGCCGCACGCCACGCAGCTTGCGCTCGATGAGCGCGTTGGCGCGCGCCTCGATCCAGCCGGTCACGTCGTTGTCGGCCGGTCCGCCGTTGGGCGGGTTGTACTTGAAG
>DATCFA010000457.1:0-4943 GCA_036509805.1 Casimicrobiaceae bacterium | reverse complement strand
ACGGCGATCTCGCTGTGGATGATGCACATCGGCGGCGCGGCGATGTATGTCTATTTCGCCTGGCGCGCCGTTGCTCGCGGCGCGGGCTGGCTGTCGTGGGTCATTGGCCTGCCGCTCGCTTACGCGGCGCTGGTGCTGGCCGTCACGTTGACCGAGTTTGCGCTGGCGTGGTGTTGGCGGACGCCACGTCTGCCGGCGCAACGCATCGGCGCCATGCGCACGCTGCGGATGATCGCCGGCGAATTCGCGACATTGCTGGGATCGCCGGCACGGATGATGGCGTATCGCTGGTGCCTCCGGGATCCGGCCGCCGCGCCTTCCGCGTTGCCGATCGTGCTGATCCATGGCGTGCTGTGCAATGCCGGTGTATTCATTCCGCTCGCGCGCAAGCTCGCGCGAACGCGCATCGGACCCGTGTACGCGCTGTCGTATGGCCCCCCGCTGTGCGCGATCGAGGCGTTCGTCGCGCAACTGGACGCGCGCATCCGCGACGTGTGTGCGGCGACCGGCGCATCCAGCGTCATCGTCGTCGCGCATAGCATGGGTGGCCTCATCGCGCGCGCGTATGTGCGTACGCACGGCGGCGCCAGCATTGCGCGCGTGGTGACGCTCGGCGGTCCGCATCATGGCAGCCGCTTCGCGTCGCTCGCCCCCGGTGCATGCCTGGCGCAAATGCGACCGGGAAGCGCTTGGCTCGCAGCGCTCCCCGACGCGCGCGGCGGCCCGCCGCTGACATCGCTGTGGTCGCCGCACGATTCGATGGTTACGCCGCAGACGTCGAGCATCCTTGCCGGCGCCGTCAATGTCGCATTTCCCGGCATCGGGCATAACGCGTTGTTGCGCAACGATGCGATCTTCGCACGCGTTGCCGAGGAAATTCGCGCAGCGCGGCATCCGCCGTCCTGATCCGGCGCGCGCTTTGGGCAATGGGCTCGCTTTGGCGCGGCGCCGTGCAGTTCTCGCGCGAAGCCGAGCGCGCTACTTGCTCTCGCCCGGTGGATTGTTCTTCACCTGGATGGCGGCGAACGGCGACACCGGTGCGGTTTTCTTGGTCTTGTCCTGCTTGGGCTTTTTCTTTTCCTTGTTGCTGCGAATCTGACCTTTGGCCATGTCGGTTCTCCGGAAGTGGTGGGCGTCGAATGCCGTCGCCGTCGATCAATCTAGCGGCATGACCGTTCCCCGTCAACGCGTGTGTGGCGCGGTGTCGCGCGCCGCCCGGACGGCGAGCGCGCAGCGTGCGGTTTCGACCACGAGGGCCGGCGCTATACTGGATTTCCGCACCGAGAGCACGTCATGAGCCATTATCACTGCGTCGTCTGGATCGATCACCGCGAAGCGCACGTCATCCAGTTCAATCCGGACGCCGCCGACGAAAGCGTCATCCACACGAAGTCGAAGCATGTGCACCTGCACCACAAGGAACATGCGGTCGGTTCCGGCAACGTGCCGGAAGATCACAAGTACTACCAGGCGGTCGCCGACGCGATCAAGGATGCACACGAGATCCTGATTGTCGGCCCGGCGAGCGCGAAGGATGAATTCTTCAAGCACCTCGAGGCGCACGCGCCGCAAACGGCGGCGCGCGTGGTCGCGGTCGAGACCGTCGATCATCCGTCGGACGGTGAACTGTTGAAGTTCGCGCGCAAGCATTTCGTCGCCGTCGACCGGATGCGCCCGCAAGCCTGACGTGCTGCGTACGCTCAGGCGATGCCGCCGGGCGCGAACCTGTCGAGCTGCGCGTTGATTTCACGCTCGATGGCCGGCTTCATCGCCGACATCAGCAAGCCGAGTGTCACGTCCAGCGAAATGTGTCCGCTGCCCACATGCATGCGGCCGTTGACGCCGGGCCGTTCGAAGCGCACGTCGTCGCCGTCCCACGTGCAGCGCAGCGCAAAGCGCTGCTCGAGGTCCTTCGCGAGCCGTTCGGCGGCTATGCGCGCTTCGGCATCGGTGAGCGCGTGCCTGCGGTCGATGTGAATGGTGGACATCGGTTGATCGCGTGATGAGCGGCGCGCGGAGTATAGCGCGCTGCACTGCAGCGTACGCTGTGGCGGAATTGCGTCAGAATCGGCGCTGTCCGCAGCAACCGCCGTGCGCCAGGAGATGTCCATGCCCGCCAACATCGCGCATTACCTGACCCAGCACTTCGGCGAGCCGCAGCGCGTGTTGCATCGGCATTTCACGCGCGACGAATGGCGCGATGTCACCGTCACCGATGTGCGCGACTACGCACAGCGCTGGCAGCAGGCGTTCCGGCGCGAGGGTCTCGTGCCCGGCGATCGCGTCGCGCTCGTGGCGCGCAACGGCCTGCACTGGGTGGCGATCGACCTGGCGGCGCTCGGCTTGGGCCTCGTCGTCGTGCCGCTATACGTCGACGACAATCCGGACAATGTCGCGTGGTGCGCGCAGAACGCGGACGCGAAACTGCTGATCGCGGACAACTCGAAGATGGCGGACGCGCTGGCGAAGCTCGCGCAGGCCTACGCGCTGCCGCGGATGCTGGTGCTGCGCGCCGATGCCGGCGACAGGCGCCGCGCTGAGGATTTCCTGCCGGTCGACGGCCCTGCATTCGAATGCCACGCGCTGGCGCCGGAGACGCTGGCGACGATCTGCTACACGTCGGGAACCAGCGGCCGCCCCAAGGGCGTGATGCTGTCGCATGCCAACATCGTCGCCAACGTCGAGCAATGCCGCGCGACCGGCCTTGCGCGCAGCGACGACGTGTTCCTGTCGATCCTGCCACTGTCGCACATGTTCGAGCGCACCGGCGGCTACTACCTGCCGCTGGCGATCGGCGCGAAGGTCGTCTATTCGCGCGGCATCGCGCAAATCCCGGAAGACCTGGTCTCGCAATCGCCGACGGCGATGTTCGCCGTCCCGCGAATATTCGAGAAGTTCAACGCGAAAGTGAAGGAGGCGCTCGCTGCGTCACCGCTCAAGGCGCGGCTGTTCGACGCCTGCGCGCAGCGCGGCTACCGCTTGGCGAGCGGTGCTGGCACGTTCGTCGACCGGTTGACGGTACCGTTGTTGCGGGCCCTCGTGGCGAAGCCGGCGCTCGCGAGGATGGGTGGACGGATGCGTCTCGCGGTCGTCGGCGGCGCCGCGCTGGAACCCACGCTCGCGAAGACGTTCATCGGCCTCGGCTTGAGCGTGTTGCAGGGCTACGGGATGACCGAAGCGTCTCCGGTGATTTCGGTGAATCTCCTGCGCGATAACGTTCCCGAGTCGGTGGGACCGCCGCTGCCGGGGGTCGACGTGAAGATCGGCGACAACGGCGAATTGCTCGCGCGCGGCGCCAACGTGATGCTCGGCTACTGGCGCAACGCGGAGGCGACGCGCGCATCGATCACCACCGACGGCTGGCTCAAGACGGGCGACATCGCGGAAATCAGGGACGGCCACATCTTCATCCGCGGCCGCGCGAAGGACATTCTCGTGATGTCGAATGGCGAAAAGGTCTCGCCGCAGGATGCGGAGCTCGCGATCCTGCAGGATCGCGCATTCGAGCAGGTGATGCTCGTCGGCGAGGGCAAGCCTTATCCGATACTGCTCGCAGTGACGCAGGAAACCGACGAAAAGACGCTGAAACGGCGCGCGAACGAGCAATTGAAGTCGTTCCCGCGTTGGGTGCGCGTGCGCCGCGTGATCGCCATACGGGAGCCGTGGACCATCGACAACGGCCTGCTGACGCCGACGCAGAAGCTGAAGCGCCCGCTGGTGGCCGCGCAGTTCAAGGCGGCGATCGACGCCGCGTACGCGACGCCGGACAGCGAAGCGCCCGCGTCGTAGCGACACGTTTCCGTACGACTTCCGGCGCAATTGACATCTGTACTGTCGCCGCGCAGAATTCAAACGAACGTTTAAACGAATCGCCGCCCGCGGCATCCCGCCGCCGGCGATGGCGAGCAGTGGCCAGGAGATCCCCGGAATGTCAGGCAAGGTCATCGCGATCGCGCGGCGCAGCCCGCCGGCGACCAAGCAGCGCATCCTCGACACCGCCGAGCATCTGTTCATGGAGCATGGGTTCGAGGCCACCAGCCTGCGCGCGATCACCAGCGACGCCAACGTCAATCTCGCGGCGGTCAACTACCACTTCGGCAGCAAGGAAGAGCTCTTCCAGGCGGTGCTGACGCGCCGGCTCGACCCGATGAACCGCCAGCGCCTTGAGTTGCTCACGCAGTACGAGTTCGCGTCGGCGCCGTTGCCCGTGGGCTGCGAAAAGATCCTCGCCGCGCTGTTCCTGCCGGCGCTCGCACTCGCGCGTGACCGCACGCGCGGCGGCGAGAACTTCCTGCGACTGCTGGGCCGCGCGTATGCCGATCCGGCGCCGTTCATCCGCCGCTTCCTGTCGGACCAGTACGCAGTGATGATCGCGCGCTTCAAGGGCGCGTTCGCGCGCGCGCTGCCGTGGCTGCCGAAGAAGGAGCTTTCGTGGCGGCTGCATTTCATCATGGGGGCGCTTTCGTACACGCTGGCCGCCACCGATGCGCTGAAGCTCATCGCCGAACTCGCGCCGCGGCAGTCGAACGACGACGAGGCGCTGCTGCGACGCCTCGCACCATTCCTGCTGGCGGGGCTGCAATCGCCGGTAGCGGACCTGCCGGACGTCGCCGGCGAAAGCGGAGACATGCGCACGCGCCGGCGATGACGTTTCGCGCATTGGCGCCGCGCGTCGTGCGCGTGCCGGTGCGATGCTGCAAAAGAAGGTGGCAATGAACCTGACGCTGTGGATCGTTTGCGTGGTCATGGGTGCGCTGGTGCTCGCGCATGTCAACGCCAGCGGGTGGGGATGGCTCTGCGCATGCGTGCTCGCACTGGTGGCCGCCGCCGCGTTTCACGTGATGCCATTCGGCGTGGTGATCCTGCTCGCCGCGGTGTTCGCCTTCTTCGCGGTTCCGCTGTTGCTGCCACCGCTGCGCCGCACGCTCGTCGCCGAGCCGGTG
>DATCFA010000456.1:0-3143 GCA_036509805.1 Casimicrobiaceae bacterium | reverse complement strand
GGCGCGCGGTATTGCCGTATGGACGCTCGCGCCGCTGGCGTTCGCCGGCATCGCCGCGTGGCTCGCGCCGCAACAGTTGCCGCTTGCCGCCGAAGTACTGCTGACCCTTGCGCTGACTGCGACGCTCGGCCCGCTGACCTGGCGCATCGTGTTCCAGCCGATCGCCGATGCGCCGGTGCTCGTGCTGCTGATCGTCGCCGTGGCCGTGCATCTGGCGCTGACCGGACTCGGGCTCTACCTGTTCGGCGCCGAAGGCTCGCGCACCCCTGCGTTCTCCGCCGCGTCGTATACGCTGGGGTCGATGACGATCAGCGTGCAAAGCGTGCGGGTCGTCGCGACGAGCGCGCTGGCGATCGCCGCGCTGTACCTGTTTTTCGGCCGCACGCTGTTCGGCAAGGCATTGCGCGCAACCGCCGTCAACCGGCTCGGCGCGCGGCTCGTGGGCATCTCGCCCGATTTCGCCGGCGTGTCGACGTTCGCGCTCGCCGCGCTGTTGTGCGCGTTCTGCGGCGTGCTGGTCGGGCCGGTCACGACGGTCTACGACGACTCCGGCTTCCTGATGTCGCTGAAGGGTTTCGTCGGCGCAATCATCGGGGGGCTGGTCAGCTACCCGCTCGCGGCCGCCGGCGCGCTGCTGGTCGGCCTGATCGAAGCGTATTCGTCGTTCTGGGCGAGCGCGTTCAAGGAAGTGATCGTCTTCACGCTGATCATCCCGGTGCTGCTGTGGCGCAGTCTCGCCGCGCGCCATCACGAGGAGGACGAATGAGCGCGCGGGGCGCAAGCCCAGTCCCGAAGGGTCGTCCGCGCGCCGTGCTCGCGCTGTGCGTTGCCGCGATGGCGGTGCTGCCGCTTGTGGCGCCGCCGTTCTGGGTGACGCTCGCCAATTACATCGGCCTCTACAGCATTGTCGCGCTCGGCCTCGTGCTTTTGACCGGCGTCGCCGGGCAGATCTCCTTCGGGCAGGCGGCGTTCGTCGGGCTCGGCGCGTACACCAGCGCCTTCCTCACCACGCATTACGCCGTTTCGCCGTGGTTCACGCTGCTCGCGGGGCTGACGATCACGTTCGCCGTTGCGCTCGCACTCGGGTTCATCGCGTTGCGCATGCGCGGACATTTCCTGCCGCTGGCGACGATCGCCTGGGGGCTCAGCCTGTACTTCCTGTTCGGCAACCTCGACTTTCTCGGCGGTCACACCGGCGTCAGCGGCATTCCGGCGCTGTCGTTGTTCGGCGTCGAAATGAAGGACGAGCGGCGGATGTGCTGGCTGATCTGGGCCTGCGTGCTCTCCGCGCTGTGGACGATGCAGAACCTGCTCGATTCGCGGCCGGGACGCGCGATTCGCGCGCTGAAAGGGCGCCTCGAGATGGCGGAGGCGTTCGGCGTCGACGGTGCACGGTTGAAGATGGTGATCTTCGTTTACGCCGCATTGCTCGCATGCCTTTCCGGCTGGCTTTACGCGCACCTGCAGCGCTTCGTCAATCCGACGCCGTTCGGCATCGGCCAGGGCATCGAATACCTGTTCATGGCGGTCGTCGGTGGCGCCGGCAGCGTGTTCGGTGCCGTCGCCGGCGCGACGATCATCACATTGCTGCAGCAGTATCGGCAGGACGCGTTGCCGTTGCCGTTTGTCGGTCGAACAGCGCGTTGCGCGCGGGATCGTGCTGGTGCCCGAGAAGCGCGAGCTCTTCGCCAGCATGAGTGTCGACAACCACCTGCTGCTCGGCGCGTTCACGCGTCGCCGTGACGGCGACGTGGCGCGCATGCGCGAAGACGTCTACGCGCACTTTCCGCGCCTTTGCGAGCGACGCACGCAGCTCGCCGCGACGCTGTCGGGCGGCGAGCGGCAGATGCTCGCACTCGCCCGCGGGCTGATGGGCCGCCCGGCATTGCTGCTGCTCGATGAGCCTTCGCTCGGCCTTGCGCCGCATATCGTGCGCGACATTTTCACGATCATCGCCGGGTTGCGCGACCTGGGCGTCACCATCGTGCTGGTCGAGCAGAACGCGCGCGCAGCGCTCGCCGTCGCCGACTACGGCTACGTGCTCGAGGCCGGTAACGTCGTGCTGGCGGGCGACAGCGCTACCCTTGCCGCCGATCCGCGGGTAGCCGCCGCCTACCTGGGGCGCCCCGTGGGCGCATGAGGTGCTGCAGCAGCCACGCAGCGCGGCGCGGCGGATGTCCAGCGGCGCGGCGCCGCGGATGCGCGTAAAATAAGGGCTTGATTTCGTGCGGGAAGACGCCACCTCTACGGATGCCATGACCGACTTGTCGCAACCCGCCACCCACGCCACGCTGATTGCACGCGCGAGCGACCTGCTGCTCGCTCCGTCGGGCCTGAGCCTCGACCACCTGTCCGAAGTGATGTGCGACATTCACGCGCACGACGTCGACTTCGCCGACCTTTATTTCCAGCACTCGCAGTTCGAAAGCTGGAGTCTCGAGGAAGGCATCGTCAAGTCCGGCGCGTTCAGCATCGACCGCGGTGTCGGCGTGCGTGCGGTGACAGGCGAAAAGCAGGCGTTCGCCTATTCCGACGACATTTCGCGGGCGTCGCTCGACTCCGCCGCCAGGGCGGTGCGTGCCATCGGCCGCCAGGGCCAGTCGGCGTCGACACCGCTGGCGCGTCACGGCGACGTGCGCACGCTCTACACCGGCGCCGATCCGATCAGCGGCCTCGACGAAGCTGCCAAGGTGGCGATGGTGATGCGCCTCGAACAGATGGCGCGCGCGCTGGACCCGCGCGTCGTGCAGGTGATGGCGTCGGTCGCCGGCGAGCACGAGACGATCCTGATCGCGCGCAGCGACGGCGCGCTGGCCGCCGATGTGCGCCCGCTGACGCGGATGTCGCTGTCGGTGATCGTCGAGGAAAACGGCCGCCGCGAGCAGGGCCACTTCGGTGGCGGAGGCCGCTTCGGCTACGCGTACTTCACCGACGAGCGCCTGATGAGCTACGCGCGTGCGGCGGTGGACCAGGCGGTGCTCAACCTGCGCGCCAAGGATGCGCCGGCCGGAACGATGACGGTCGTCCTCGGTCCGGGCTGGCCCGGCATCCTGCTGCACGAAGCCATCGGTCACGGGCTGGAAGGCGATTTCAATCGCAAAAAGACTTCGGCATTCGCGGGTCTGCTTGGCGAGCAGGTCGCG
>DATCFA010000455.1:0-2871 GCA_036509805.1 Casimicrobiaceae bacterium | reverse complement strand
GATCATCGGCTGGATCGAGGCGCTCGACGCCGGCAAGCTGGTCGCGCAGGCCGAAGCCGATGTGCAAAGCTGCGTCAACACGCTGCGCTACTTCAACAACATGGCGCTGCACATCGACCGGCGCTCGGCGTTGCCTGTCTCCGGATACGAGGCGTGGACGCTGCGCCAGCCCTGGGGTCCATGCGGCTTCATCTTTCCGTGGAATTTCCCGCTGCTGCTGATCGGCTGGGGAATATCGCCTGCGCTGGCGGCCGGCAACACCGTGGTGATCAAGCCGGCCGAGGACACGCCGCTGTCCGCGATCTACGTTGCACGGCTCGCCCGCGAAATCGGATTTCCGGACGGCGTAATCAACGTCGTCACAGGCCTTGGCGACACTGCCGGCGCTGCGCTCGCGAATCATCCGGGACTCAAACGCATGTCGTTCACCGGCTCGCCGGAGGTGGGCAGGCTCGTCGGCGCGGCGTGCGGCGGCAACCTGACACCGTGCAAGCTCGAGCTCGGCGGCAAGGGCGCCGCGGTGATCTTCGACGACGTCGACGTCGCCGACACCGCGCAGAAGCTGGCGGCCGCCATCACGTTCCACGCGGGCCAGGTGTGCTGCGACGCGACGCGCTGGCTCGTCCATGAGCGGATCTACGACCGCTTCGTCGACGCCTGCGTGGCGTCGCTGCGCGATGTCAACGTCGGCTACCAAATGGACGCCGGCGCGAACATGGGCCCGGTGGTCAGCGCGAAGCAGCAGGCGCGCGTGCTGGGCTACCTCGAGCGCGGCAAGGCCGAAGGCGCGAAGATGCTGCTCGCCGGCGGCGCCGCGCGCGTCGAAGGCCGCAGCGGCTACTACGTCAAGCCGGCGCTGATGGCGGGTTCGCTCGACAACGTCGCGGCGCGCGAGGAAATCTTCGGGCCGGTTGCCTACATTGCCAAGTTCAACGACGAGCGCGAGGCGATTCGCATGGCGAACGCCACCGACTACGGTCTCGCCAACAGCGTGTGGACCGCCGACCTGGGGCGCGCGTCGCGCGTGGCCGAGTCGATGGTCGCCGGCAACAGCTGGATCAACGCACACAACCTGTTCCCGTACGGCGTGCCGTACGGCGGAGCCAACAAGAGCGGCATGGGCGGCGGCGTCAACAGCGTCGAGACGCTGTTCGACTATTGGCGCAGCCAGTCGATGGTGAGGCCTCTGGCATGAGCACGAAAGGCCGCCCCGAGAGCGAATACCGGAGTGCGCAGCACGCAGGTACTCCAGTGAGCACGCCAACGCAGGAGGCTGCGCCCGCAACGGTCACTGACAATCCTATGACCCGCAGGTTGCGCGTCGGCATCGTCGGCGCGAGTGCCGAAGGCCAGGGATGGGCGCCGCTGTCGCACTTTCCGGCGCTGCGCGCGCTGCCCGACTACGAGATCGCGGCAATCTGTACCGCGCATGCCGAAACGGCCGCCGCCGCCGCGCGCGTCTACGGCGTCGCGCACGCCTATCACGACATCGACGACATGTTGCGGCAGTCCGATCTCGACCTCGTATCAGTCGTCGTCAGGGTGCCCAATCATCACGATGTGGTGATGGCGGCGCTGCGCGCACGCAAGAACGTCTACTGCGAATGGCCGCTCGGCGCCACGCTCGCGGAGGCGGAAGCGATGGCGGCGCTGGCACGCGCCAACGGCGTGCATGCGATGGTCGGGCTGCAAGCTCGCGGCGATCCGGTGATCAACCACCTGCGCGAGCTCGTTGCCGACGGCTATGTCGGCGATGTCGTCGCCGTCAACATGTCGATGTTCACCGGCGGCATCCTCGAGCGTCCGTCGTCGCGGCTGTGGGATCGCGACCGGACGAAGGGCGTTTCAGCGCTGACGGTGCGCGGCATCCATTCGATGGACAGCCTGTGCTACTGCCTCGGCGATTTCGTCGAGGTGTCGGCGCGCGTGCTCACACAGGTCAAGCAGTGGCGTGTCAGCGACACCGGCGCGATGGTCGACGTCGACGCGGCGGACAACGTCGCCGTGCACGGCGTGCTCGAAGGCGGCGCACTGGCGTCGGTGCAGGTGGGGACAGTCCCGTACAACGCGAGCGGCTGGCGTATGGAAATCTACGGCCGCGACGGCACGCTGCGCATCGCGACCAAGGGAGCGCCGCAGCGCGACATGAGCGAACTGCTGGGATCGCGCAATGGCCAGCCGCTCGCCGCGCTGCCCATTCCCGCGCGCCTGACGCACGTGCCACCCGACACGCCCGCAGGGCCTCCGCGCAATGTCGGCGAACTCTACCTGCGAATGGCGCATGCGATACGCGAAGGCGTGCCCGCGCAGCCCGACTTCGATGTCGCCGTCGAGCGCCATCGGCTGATCGAGGCGATCGAGCGCTCGTCCAACGACGGCCGCAGCGTCAGGCTGGATCAGCCGGGATAGAGTCCCAGCGTGCGCGCCTTGAGGCGCGCGAGACCCGTCAACGCGTCGAGGCTCGGCGTCGCGATGCCGACGCGCTGGCCGATCTCGCGCACCGACGACAGCAGTGCGTCGATCTCCAGCGGGCGCCCGGCGTCGACATCCTGCAGCATCGACGTGCGCACCGCGCCGAGCGCGCGCGTGATCTGCTGGCGATCCTCGCCCGACTGCTCGATCGGGCAGCCGATCGCGCGGCCGATCTCTGCCGCTTCGGCCATCACGGCGAGGCAATAGCGGCTGACCAGCGGGTCGTCGAGGATGCGGTCCATCGTCGCGCCCGTCAGCGCCGACACCGGATTCATCGTCATGTTGCCCCACAGCTTGTACCAGATGTCGCGATGGATCGCCGACGAGACGTCGACGTCCAGCGTGGCGCTACGCAACGCATCGACGACGCCGGCGAGCCGCGGTGTCTCGGCGCCGCAC
>DATCFA010000454.1:0-5436 GCA_036509805.1 Casimicrobiaceae bacterium | reverse complement strand
AGGACTGGCCGCGCGCGATCACTGCAACCAAGCGGATGGAAGTGCTGGCGAAAACACCGTACTTCCGCGAGATCGCCGAATATCACTGCGAGATTGCGCAAGCCGCGCTCGTGCGCCGCGACGACGCAGTCGTTCGCAGCGAGATCGATGAAGCGCTGGCAACCCACCGCGGCTGCGTGCGCGCCACGCTGGTCAGCGGTGACCTGGCGCTTGCGCAGGGCGATGCGCGCGAGGCCATCGCGCAGTGGCAGCGGATCGAGACGCAGAGCCCCGCATTCCTGTCGCTGGCTGCCGATCGCATCGCCGACGCGTTTCGCGCGCGCAATGATGCCGAGCAGGGCATACGCGTGCTCGGCAGCTGGCAGGCCCAGTATCCGTCGCTCGACATCCTCAACGCACTGTTCGCGCTGGTACTCGAAAAGCAGGGCGCGCTGGCCGCTGCCGAGCTCATCAAGGACGAGCTCGCGAAGAATCCCACGCTGCTGGGACTCGACCGTCTGCTGGAGGCGCAATTGCTGTCGGCTCCGCCGGAGCGCCGCCACGACCTCGAGCTCGTCAAGGGGCTCGTTGGCGCGCACATCAAGCGCCTCGGCATGTACCGCTGCGACCATTGCGGGTTTCGCGCCAAGCAGTTCTACTGGCGGTGCCCGAGCTGCCAGAAGTGGGAAACCTACTCGCCCAAACGCACTGAATCGCCGGACGGATTTGCATGAACGAAACCGATGAAGCGCATGTGCCCCGCGTCATTGTCGCGCTCGATTTCTCCGACGGCAGCGAGGCGCTCGCACTGGCGGCCCGGTTGTCGCCGGTCTACTGCGCGCTGAAAGTAGGCAACGAGCTCTTCACCGCGGCCGGGCCTGAACTCGTCAGCGACCTGACGGCGCGCGGCTTTCGCGTGTTCCTTGACCTCAAGTTTCACGACATTCCGAATACCGTCGCGAGCGCATGCGCCGCGGCGACGCGCCTCGGCGTGTGGATGCTCGACGTGCACGCGTCCGGAGGTCCCGCGATGCTCGCCGCCGCGCGCAAGGCGGTCGACGACACGGCGACGCGCAGCGGCAAGACGCCGCCGCTGCTGGTTGCCGTCACCGTGCTCACCAGCCTTTCCGCCGCCGACCTGCAGGCGATCGGCGTGACCGCGTCGCCGGCCGATCAGGTACTTCGCCTCGCACGGCTCGCGCAGGCGAGCGCACTCGACGGCATCGTTTGTTCGGCGCAGGAAGCAGCGTTGCTGCGCGCCAACTGCGGCCCGGCGTTCAAACTGGTGACGCCCGGCATACGCCCGGCCGCCGTGGATACCCACGACCATGCGCGCGCGATGACGCCCGAGGCGGCCATCGGGGCCGGCGCCGACTACCTGGTCATCGGCCGCGCGATCACCGGCGCCCCCGATCCGCTGGCGGCGCTTGCCGCCATCAACGCGTCGATCGGAGTACCAGCTTGAAGATCACGATGGTTGGCGCAGGCTATGTCGGCCTCGTCACCGGCACGTGCTTCGCCGAAGTCGGCAACGACGTGCTGTGCGTCGATGTCGACACACGCAAGATCGAAGTCCTGCAGGGCGGCGGCGTACCCATCCACGAGCCCGGACTCGCCGCACTGGTGCGTCGCAATGTCGAAGCGGGACGCCTGCGCTTCACCACCGACACCGTCGCCGGCGTCGCGCACGGCGCGCTGCAATTCATCGCCGTCGGTACGCCGCCCGACGAAGACGGCAGCGCCGACATGCAGTACGTGATCGCCGCCGCGCGCGAAATCGGCAGGCGCATGGACGGCTGGAAGGTCGTCGTCGACAAGTCGACCGTCCCCGTCGGCACCGCCGATCGCGTGCGCGCGGCCATCGCCGCCGAGCTCGCGACCCGCAATGCCGACATACCGTTTGCCGTGGTGTCGAATCCCGAATTCCTGAAGGAGGGGGCGGCGGTCGAGGATTTCATGCGTCCCGATCGCATCGTCGTCGGCGCCGACGACGAGCGCGCGATCGCCGCGATGCGTACGATCTATGCGCCGTTCCAGCGCAACCGCGAGCGGCTGATGGTGATGGACGTGCGTTCCGCCGAGCTCACCAAGTACGCGGCCAACGCGATGCTGGCGACGCGTATTTCATTCATGAACGAGCTGGCGAACCTCGCCGAGCGTCTCGGCGCCGACATTGAAATGGTGCGCCAGGGCATCGGCTCCGATCCGCGGATCGGCTGGCATTTCCTTTACCCGGGCGCGGGTTACGGCGGTAGCTGCTTTCCGAAGGATGTGAAGGCGTTGCAATACACGGCGCAGCAACTCGGGTCGCCGCTGAAACTGCTGCAGGCGGTCGAGGCCGTCAACGAAGCGCAAAAGCGCGTGCTGGTCGACAAGATCGTCGCGCGCCTCGGCGACAACCTCGCCGATCGCCGCTTCGCCGTGTGGGGGCTCGCCTTCAAACCGGACACCGACGACATGCGCGAAGCACCCTCGCGCGTGATCATCGACGCGCTGCGTCAACGCGGCGCGCACGTCGTCGCCTACGATCCGGTGGCGATGGACGAGGCGAAGCGGATCTACGCCGGCGCGCCGGCGCTTTCGTTTGCAGCGTCGCCCGCGGCCGCGCTCGACGGCGCCGATGCGCTGGTCGTCGTCACCGAGTGGAAGGAGTTCCGCAGCCCGGATTTCGAGCGCGTGCGCAAGGCGTTGCGCACGCCACTCGTATTCGATGGCCGCAACCTGTACGACCCCGACGAAGTGCGTGCGGCCGGGCTCGAATATTTCGGCATCGGCCGCTGACGATGGCGCCCACCACGCCGACGCCGCGCTTTTCCGCTTACGCCGCCGCCGTCGGCAGGAGCCGTTTGCTGGTCGCCGGCGACGTGATGCTCGACCGCTACTGGTTTGGCGACGTCGAGCGCATTTCCCCCGAAGCGCCGGTGCCCGTCGTCAAGGTCGCGCGCCAGGAGGAACGCCCCGGCGGAGCTGCCAACGTCGCGCGCAATTCGGCGGCGCTCGGCTGCCCGACGACGCTGCTGTCGGTGATCGGCAACGACGAGGCCGGCCACGCGCTCGAACGCCTGCTGAAGGCCGCGAACGTGAAAACGTCGCTGCACCGCGACGCGAGCCTGCCGACGACCGTCAAGCTGCGCGTGATCGGCCGTCAGCAGCAGTTGCTGCGCATCGACTTCGAGACCGCACCATCGCACGAGGTGCTGACCAGCAAGCTCAACGACTACGCGACGCTGGTGCGCGACGCCGATGCCGTCGCGCTGTCCGACTACGGAAAGGGTGGCCTCGCGCACATCGGCGAAATGATCGCGCTGGCGCGCGCCGCCGGCAAGCCGGTGCTGGTCGACCCCAAGGGTGACGACTGGGCGCGCTATCGTGGTGCGACGCTGCTCACGCCCAACCGCGGCGAGCTGCGCGAAGTCGTGGGACGCTGGCGCGACGACGCCGATTTCGCGCAACGCGCGCGCGCGCTGATCGCCGAACTCGACTTGACAGCGTTGCTGGTCACGCGCTCGGAGGAGGGGATGAGCCTCTTCACGGCAACCGACACGCTGCACATTCCCGCCGAGGCGCGCGAGGTCTACGACGTCACCGGCGCCGGCGACACGGTGATTGCAACGCTTGCAACGTTGACAGCGGCCGGCGCGCCGCTCGCCGACGCGGTGCGCATCGCCAATGTCGCCGCGGGTGTGGTCGTCGGCAAGCTCGGCACCGCCGTCGTGCTGCCTTCCGAACTGCAATGAGCGAGCAGCCGTACTCCACCTCCACCGATGTCGCCGCCGGTGCAGGCGACGACACGCACCGCCGCGGGCTCCTTGAAAAGAGCCTGACCACGCGCTTCGGCTTGCGGTTGCACATGGCGCTGATGCTGGCGGCCGCATTCTCGGTGGGTTTCGCCGGCAATTTCGTGATGCTGCGCGCAGGATTCGCGACGCTGCCGCTGCGTTGGGTCATTTCGTATGTCATCGGCTATTGCGTGCTGTTCGTCGCGATGCGTTTCTGGCTCGCCTCTGTCGGCGTGCGGCCGTTCACCCATGCGAGCGCGTCGTCGGCGCTCGATGGCGCGAACTCGTACGGCGGTCCGCTGTACTGGCCGTCCGGCCGCGGTGGGAGCGGCAGCGGATTCGCCGGCGGTGGCGGCCGCTTCGGTGGCGGCGGCGCGTCGGGTAGTTTCGACGGATCGTCGTCGTTCGTCCACGCCTCCGGCGACGGGCTCGGCGACCTGTTCGACGGCGACGACGCCGGCAAGCTGCTGATCCTGATCGCCGTGGTGGTGGCTATTCTCGCTGCGTTCGGCGGCGGCATCGTGTTCCTCATTGTCGCGGCACCGCATCTGCTGGTCGACGTCGCGTTCGGCGCGGCCATTGCGAGCGGTGTCGCGCCGGGCACCAAGCGCGCGGTCGCCGATCCACAATGGGAAGGCAGCGTCTGGCGCGCGACGTGGAAGCCCGCCTTGGCGATGCTGCTGGTGCTGATTGTCTGTGCGCTTGTCTTCCGGCATTACTTTCCCGGCGTGCCGACGCTGGGCGCTGCGTTCAAGTCGCTGCACTGACGCGCCGCATTCGGCATGGCGACCACGCGGCAAAAGACGGTCTACAGTTGCACCGAATGCGGTGGCAGCTCGCCCAAATGGCAGGGGCAGTGCCCGCATTGCAACGCCTGGAACACGCTGGTCGAGACGATTGCCACGCCGGTTGCCAAGCGATTCGCCAATGTTTCCGGCGCGCGCACCGCCATTCGCGCGCTGTCGAGCGTCGATGCGCGCGAGAATTCGCGGATCGCCACGGGCGTCGACGAATTCGACCATGTGCTCGGCGGCGGGCTGGTCGCCGGGGGCGTGGTGCTGCTGGGCGGCGATCCGGGCATCGGCAAGTCGACGCTGCTGCTGCAGGCCTGCGCGCTGCTCGGCGCCAGCCACCGCACGCTGTATGTCACCGGCGAGGAATCGCCCGAACAGATCGCGTTGCGCGCGCAACGCCTCGGGCTCATCAACGCGCCGATCGAGCTTCTGGCCGAAGTGCAACTCGAGGCCATCGTCGCGGCGATCGATTCGGCCAAACCCGAAATCGTCGTCGTCGACTCGATACAGACGATCTACACCGAGGCACTGACATCGGCCCCGGGCAGCGTGTCGCAGGTCCGCGAGTGCGCCGCACAGTTGACGCGCGTGGCCAAGTCGCGCGGCATCGTCGTGATCTTCGTCGGCCACGTGACCAAGGACGGCACGATCGCCGGGCCGCGGGTGCTGGAGCACATCGTCGACACCGTGCTGTACTTCGAGGGCGACACGCATTCGAGCTTCCGCCTGGTGCGCGCGATCAAGAACCGCTTCGGCGCGGCGAACGAGCTCGGCGTGTTCGCGATGACCGAGCGGGGACTTAAAGGCGTCACCAATCCGTCGGCGATGTTCCTCGCGCACCACGCGCAGCCGGTGTCCGGGTCGGCGATCGTGGCAACGCTGGA
>DATCFA010000453.1:0-4395 GCA_036509805.1 Casimicrobiaceae bacterium | reverse complement strand
CGACCAGCGCGACGCCCGCGAGCAGCATGAACGAGCCGAGGAACGGCGTGGCGAACAGATCGTGGCCCCAGCGTGTGACCGAGGGCCCCAGGAAGCCGCCGCCGATGCCGCCGGCGAGCACCAGCGAGATGGCGCGTGCCTTGTCGGCAGGCGCCGCCACTTCCGCTGCCGCGAACCGGTATTGCAGTCCGACGGCGTTGTAGACGCCGATGATGGCGGTCGCCGCGCAGTACAGCACGAAACTGCGCATCCACAACGCGACGACGGCCAATGCGCATCCCGCGATGTTGAACAGTGCGCCGGTCATGAAGCCGCGGCGGCGGCCGACGCGCGCCATCCACAGCGACATCGGCATCGTCGACAGCGCCGAGCCGAGCACGTAGGTGGTGGCGCCCAGCGTTGCCATCGTCTTCACGTCGACGAGCGAATAGCCGACCAGCCCGTTCATGGCGACAAACCCCGCCGCGTTGGTCAGCAGCAATGCCTGGCAGCAGGCCAGCAGGAAGACGTTGCGGTAGGAAGTCTTCACGCGGGAATCAGCCCGCCCGCCGCACGGCAATCGACCGGAACCGATCACGCATCGAAGCGGCCGTCACGCATTTGCGTGCAGCGTTCGCGCATGCCCACGGATGTGTTCCTCGACGAACGTCGCGATGAAATAGTAGCTGTGATCGTAGCCTTCACGCAGGCGCAGGTCGAGCGCGACTCCGGCCGCCGCGCACGCGCACTCGAGCAGGTCTGGCTTGAGCTGGGTGGCGAGGAAAGGGTCGTCGGTGCCCTGGTCGATGCGAATGGCCGAGCCGCGCCAACCGCGGCTCGCGACGAGCGCCGTCGCGTCGTAGTCCCTCCAAGCCCTGCGGTCGTCGCCCAGATACCCGCTGAACGCCTTTTCGCCCCACGGGCAATGCATCGGCGAACAGATGGGGGCGAACGCGGACACCGACGTGTAGCGATCGGGATTGCGCAATGCCACCACCAGCGCGCCGTGGCCACCCATCGAGTGACCGAATACGCCCATGCGCGCGGTATCGACGGGAAAATGCGCGGCAACGATATCGGGCAACTCGGCGCTGACGTACGAATACATCCGGTAGTTGTCCGACCACGGCGCTTGCGTGGCGTCGACGTAGAACCCGGCACCTTCGCCGAAATCACTCGCGTCGCGATCACCGGGAAGCCCGAGCTTGCGCGGACTGGTGTCGGGAACGATCAGCGCGATCCCCAGTTCCGCTGCCACGCGCTGTGCACCCGCCTTGAACGTGAAGTTTTCCTCGGTGCAGGTGAGGCCCGACAGCCACATCAGCGCGGGAACGCGTGCGACCTGCGCCTGCGGCGGCAGATAAAGCGCGAAGCGCATCGGCGAGCGTGTCGCCGTCGAGTCGTGCACATAGATGTCCTGCACGCCGCCGAACATCCGGTTGCGCGCGACGCGCTTCGGCACCGCCGCGTTCATCCGCGCGCGCCGCGGCTCAATACTCGACCACGGCGCGGATCGACTTGCCCGCGTGCATCAGGTCGAAGCCGTCGTTGATGCGCTCGAGCGACAACACGTGCGTGATCAGGTCGTCGATGTTGATCTTGCCGTCCATATACCAGTCGACGATCTTCGGCACGTCGGTGCGCCCGCGCGCGCCGCCGAACGCCGTGCCCTTCCACACGCGGCCGGTGACGAGCTGGAACGGCCGCGTCCTGATCTCCTGGCCGGAACCGGCGACGCCGATGATCACCGACACACCCCAGCCGCGGTGCGTGCATTCGAGCGCCTGGCGCATCACGTCGACGTTGCCGATGCACTCGAAGCTGTAGTCGGCGCCGCCGCCGGTCAGTTCCACCAGGTGCGCGACGAGCTCGCTGCCCGCGTCTTTCGGGTTGACGAAATGCGTGAGTCCGAACTTGCGCGCGAGTGATTCGCGCGCCGGATTGGTGTCCACACCCACGATCATGTTCGCGCCGACCATCCGCGCGCCCTGCACGACGTTGAGGCCGATGCCGCCCAGGCCGAACACGACGACGTTGGCGCCCGGCTCGACTTTCGCCGTATTGATCACCGCTCCGATGCCGGTGGTGACGCCGCAGCCGATATAGCAGACCTTGTCGAACGGCGCGTCCTCGCGGATCTTCGCCACCGCGATTTCGGGTAGCACGGTGAAATTGGCGAACGTCGAACAGCCCATGTAGTGGTGGATGCGCTCGCCGCCCAGCGAAAAGCGGCTGCTGCCGTCCGGCATCACGCCCTTGCCCTGAGTCGCGCGGATCGCCGTGCACAGGTTGGTCTTGCGCGACAGGCACGACTTGCACTGGCGGCATTCCGGCGTGTAGAGCGGGATCACGTGATCGCCTTTGCGCACGCTGGTGACGCCTGGGCCGACGTCGACGACGATACCCGCCCCTTCGTGGCCGAGGATCGCCGGGAAGAGCCCTTCCGGGTCCGCGCCGGAGCGCGTGAATTCGTCGGTGTGACAGATGCCGGTGGCCTTGATCTCCACCAGCACTTCGCCGGCGCGCGGTCCGTCGAGCGTGACGGTCTCGATGACCAGCGGGGCGCCGGCCCTGTGTGCGACTGCTGCGCGTATGTCCACGTGCACTCCTTGGTCTGACTCGAGCCTCGAATCTAGCAAACCCGGGCGCCGCGGATTGGCGCCGGTGCAATTAGTCCATGCCCGGACGGTGACGCGCCCACCTGCCGCAACACGTCGCCGAGGGGACTTGCGAAATCCGCGGCCGCAACCAACTATGGAATCGAGCCGCCGTTTGACCGGAACCCTGATGAACACCAGCCTTCATATCGTCTGTCCGCATTGCGACACCACCAATCGGGTTGCGCAGGAGCGCCTCGCCAGCGCGCCCGTCTGCGGCAACTGCAAGAAGCCGCTGTTCGACGGCCACCCGCCGGCACTGACCGCCGCCAACTTCGATGCGCATGTCAATCGCAACGACATTCCGGTGGTCGTGGACTTCTGGGCTGAATGGTGCGGGCCGTGCAAGATGATGGCGCCGCAGTTCGCCAAGGCGGCGGCCGCGATGGAACCGCGCGTGCGCTTTGCCAAGCTCGACACCGAAGCCGCACAGGACATTGCCGGCCGCTATGGCATTCGCAGCATACCGACGATGATCGTGTTCCGGCACGGCAAGGAAGTCGCGCGCCAGTCGGGCGCGCTGGATGCAGCCGCGATCACGCGCTGGCTCACGCCGCTGGCAGCCGCGTAGCGCGCGGCGATAGGTCGGCGGCGACGTCGACATCGCGCAGCACGCCGGCGTCGTCGACGGCAACGATCTGCAACTGCGCACCGGCCGCGGCGACGAGGTCGCGTGCGCCGCGATCGCCTTCGAGTCGCATCAGCGCCTCGGCGCAGGCCGACGAAAATCCCACCGGATTGCCGCGCACGCCATTGAACGACGGCGCGGCGAGCACCGCACCGTCCTGCAATGCGCCGGCGATCGTGCGTATGGTCGCGACGCTCACCCACGGCATGTCGGCGAGAGCGACCACCCAGCCGTCGGCATCGCGCGTCGCAGCAATAGCGCAGGCGAGGCTGCGGCCCATGCCGGAGGCCGCATCCGCGCATTCGATCACGCGCGCGCCGGCACCGCGCAACAGCGCATTCAACGTCACGTCACCCACGCGCACCACCGCGATGCTGTCCGGCAATGCATCGACCAGGTTGCGGCATGCGACTACGCCCAGGGGAACGGCATCCGCGGCCGGCAGCGATGGAGACGATTGCAGGCGGACACCCTCACCCCTTCCCTCTCCCGCAAGCGGGAGAGGGAGTGGTGGCGTGGCAGACTCCCCGCCTCCTCGCGCAAGCGGGAGAGGAAGCCCCGGCGGCGTGGCGTGATTCGGGGTTCGCGCATCGGCCGGCGAATGAGCGCCTGGGCGAAGAACCGCGCCAATCGGATGGCGCAGCTTGTCGCCGCCAAAGCGCCTGCCGCTCCCGGCGGCCAGCAGGATGCCGACGATGCGCATCTGAACGCCGCGCCCGCTAATCGGCCAGCAACCGGAATTTGCCGTCCCTGACGATCACCAGCACGCGCGCACGCTCGTCCATGCCGTTGTGATCGGAAGGCGACAGGTTGAACACGCCTTGGCAACCGACGATGTCGCGTTCGCTCTCGAGCGCGTCGCGCAACGCCACGCGAAACGCCTGCGTGCCGGGCTTCGCGACTTTCAGCGCGGCCGGTATCGCGTGCTCGAGCAGGAGTGCCGCGTCCCAGGTATTCGCGCCGAACGTCGCGGGCACCGCGCCGAAATGTGCGCGGTACAGCGCGATGTACCCACGCGCAACCTGCTTGGTCGGATTGCCGTCGGCGATTTCGTCGATGACGAGCATCGGCCCCGCGGCAAGGATGGTGCCCTCGACCTTGTTCTTGCCCAAACGGATGAAATCATCGGTG
>DATCFA010000452.1:0-3980 GCA_036509805.1 Casimicrobiaceae bacterium | reverse complement strand
GCCCGACAGCAGTACCACCGCGAAGCGCTGCGCGATGTCGAGATAATCGCGCTGCGAGCGCGGCCCGTCGCACAACGCGCTGAAGTCGAACCACGCGACGGAGCCTGCTCGCCGGCGCGTGTCGATCGTGCGGCCGTCGATGATGAGCTTCGCGCTCTCGTCGGCGCTGCAGGCAACGCGGTCGAACAACGTGTCCATCGCGGCGTCCGCCGCCGCGCCCGGCGGTACGTGCCAGGTCTGCACTTCGGCCAGCGTGCGCAGCCGGTAGTCGATGTCGCCGTTGACCTCCACCACGTCGAGCCATGCGCGCAGCAGCGCGATCGTCGGCAGCAAACGCTGGCGGTTGGGTCCGTTGGGCCACAGGTCGCCCGGCTCATAGTTCGACGTCATCACGAACACGACCCCCTGGTTGAAAAGATGCGTCAACAGGCGCCCGAGGATCATCGCGTCGGCGACATCGGACACGTGGAATTCGTCGAAGCAGACCAGCCGCGAGCGTTGCGCGATGCGCTTCGCCACGATGGCGAGCGGGTCCTCGGCATGCTTGAGCGTCGCGAGCTCCGCATGCACGTCACGCATGAATGCGTGAAAGTGCACGCGCGTCTTGCGCCTGATGGCAACGACCGCGAATAACGCGTCCATCAGCATGCTCTTGCCGCGGCCGACGCCGCCCCACAGGTAGACGCCGCGTGGAACGGCAGGCGGAGCGAGCAGGCGCCGCAGCGTCGAACGGCGCGCAGCGCCGAAGCGCGCGAGCTCGCCCGCGAGTCGCAGCAAGCGGATGATGGCGACCCGCTGCGCAGCGTCGGCAACGACGTGGCGCTGCGCAAGCGCCGCGTCGAATGCTGACGCGAGACTGTCGTCCGATGCTTCCGCCGCAGGGGTCACGCGGTCAATCTTAACTCCAATACCGGCCCTCACCCTAACCCTCTCCGGCGAGCGGGAACACTCCGGCGCGATGCATGCGCCGGTGCCAGCGCCTGCGGCAACGACAGCGCCAACAGTAGAGCGATTCCCGATGCTGCGCGACGCAGCGGCAACGACGGGCGGGCGTCGGGCCAAAGCGAGTTCGCGCAGCGTGTTTGAGCGACGCCCGATGCCCGCCCGGCGCTGATGCGATCCGATTGGCTAGAGGTTCAGCGTGCCTAGAGGTTGAGCGTGCGCCCGAGGACGGCGAGCGCCGCTTCCTTGGTGGCCTCGGACAACGTCGGATGCGCGTGGCAGATCCGCGCGATGTCCTCGGAGGATGCGCCGAATTCCATTGCCATCGCGCCCTCGGCGATCAGCTCCGACACCATCGGGCCGATCGCGTGCATCCCCAGCACGCGGTCGGTTTGCGCATCGGCGATCAGCTTGACGAAACCGCGCGTCTCGCCCATCGCGCGTGCGCGCCCGTTGGCGGTGAACGGAAACACGCCGGTCTTGAAGGCGACGCCGCGCGCCTTCAACTGCTGCTCGGTTTCGCCCACCCATGCGATTTCCGGGGCCGTGTAAATCACCCATGGCACCGTGTTGAAATCGACATGCGGCTTCTGCCCGGCGAGCCGTTCGGCGACCGCCACCCCCTCCTCCTCGGCCTTGTGCGCGAGCATCGGCCCGCGCACCACATCACCGATGGCAAATACCCGTGGCAGCGCGGTCGCGCACTCGCCATCGACTTCGACGAAGCCGCGCGCATCGACCTTCAGCCCCACCTTGTCGCCGCCGAGTCCCGTCGTATTCGGCGCGCGGCCGATCGACACGATCAGCCGGTCGAACACGCTCTTCTGCGCGCCGCCCTTGCTGTCTGTCCATTCGACGGTGACCTCGTCCTTGCCGACCGTTACCTTGCCGATTTTCGCCGACAGGTTGATCGCCAGGCCCTGGCGCGCGAACTGCTTTTGCGCTTCCTTCGCCACCGCCTCGTCGGCGGTGCCCAGCAGCGCCGGCAACGCCTCGAGCACCGTCACGTCGGCACCCAGGCGCCGCCAGACGCTGCCCATCTCCAGGCCGACGACGCCCGCGCCGATGACGCCGAGCCGTTTCGGTACCGCGGGCATCGCCAGCGCGCCGGCGTTGTCGAGCACCAGCCTGCCGTCGAACGCCGCACCGGGCAGCGCACGCGGCGTCGAGCCGGTGGCGATGATCACGTTTCGCGCGACGAGCGACGCCGGCTTGGCGCCGCCCACCTCGATGGCGTAGCCGTCGCCTGACTTGCCGGTGAACGCACCGTTGCCGTTGAACGACGCGACCTTGTTCTTCCTGAACAGGTACGCGATGCCGTCGTTGTTCTGCGCAACGACCTTGTCCTTGCGCGCGAGCATTTTTTCCAAGTCGATCGCGACGTCCTTGACCAGGATGCCGTGGTCGGCGAAGCCGTGCGTCGCATGCTCGAAATATTCGGACGATTGCAGCAGCGCCTTCGACGGAATGCAGCCGACGTTGGTGCATGTGCCGCCCAGTGCCGGCTTGCCGTCGGCGCGCACGCCGTCGTCGATGCACGCGGTCGACAATCCCAATTGCGCGGCGCGTATCGCCGCCGTATAGCCGCCGGGTCCGCCGCCGATCACGACGACATCGTAGGTGTCGGCCATCAGAGCTCCAGCAGCATCCGCGCCGGGTCTTCCAGCGCGTCCTTGATCGCGACGAGCGACAGCACCGCTTCGCGGCCGTCGATGATCCGGTGGTCGTACGAAAGCGCCAGGTAATTCATCGGCCGCACGACGACCTGCCCGTTCTCGACGACGGCGCGGTCCTTGGTCGCGTGCACGCCGAGGATTGCCGATTGCGGCGGGTTGATGATCGGCGTCGACATCATCGAGCCGAACACGCCGCCGTTGGAAATCGAGAACGTGCCGCCGGTCAATTCCTCGAGCGTCAGCTTGCCGTCCTGCGCGCGCTTGCCGTAGTCGGAAACCTGCTTCTCGATCTCGGCGATCGACGACTGGTCGGCGTCGCGCAGGATGGGCACGACGAGCCCGCGCGGACTGCCGACGGCGATGCCGATGTCGTAGTACCCGTGATAGACGATGTCGTTGCCATCGATCGATGCATTGACCAGCGGGAACTTCTTCAACGCATGTACGACAGCCTTGACGAAAAAGCTCATGAAGCCGAGCTTGACGCCGTATTCCTTTTCGAAGCGTTCCTTGTAGCGGTTGCGCAGCTCGATCACCGGCTGCATGTTCACTTCGTTGAACGTCGTCAGGATGGCCGCTGTCTGCTGCGACAGCACGAGCCGCTCGGCGATTCGTGCGCGCAACCGCGACATCGGCACGCGCTGCTCGGGGCGCGTTGCGGCGCTCGCCATCGCCGGCAGCGACGGGCGTGTCACCGCTGGCGTGGCGGCGGCAGGCGCGGGCGCCACAGGATTCGCCGCCACGGCATCGGCGACATCGCCCTTGGTGATGCGGCCGCCGCGGCCGGTACCGGTGGCGTCGGTCGCCGCGACACCCTGCTCGGCCATCATCTTGCGTGCCGCAGGCAATGCTTGCGCGGCGATGGCCGGCGGGGCATCCGCTGCGGCGGCCGCCTTCGTCGGCGCTGCCGCCGTTGCGGGCGACGCACCCACCGGCGCAGCCGCCGCCTTCGCGGGCGGCTTGTCAGGCGTCGCGGGCTTCGCCGCAACGCCGGGTGCAGCACTTGCCATATCGGTATCGACGATAGCAATCACCTGGTTCGACGTCACCGTCGCGCCGTCTGCGGCGACGATTTCCGCCAGCACGCCGTCGGCCGGCGCCGGTAATTCGAGGACGACCTTGTCGGTCTCGATGTCGATCAGGTTCTCGTCACGCTTGATCGGTTCGCCCGGCTTCTTGTGCCAGTTGACGAGCGTGGCCTCCGAAACCGACTCGGGCAATTGCGGGACTTTGACTTCGATGCGCATGACGGTTCTGTTTTCCGGTTTAACGCGCGAGCACCATTTCGCCGCTGTTCAATTTCTCGGCAAAGGCATCGGCGACGATCTGTTTTTGCTCGAGCATGTGCTTGGCCGCGTAGCC
>DATCFA010000451.1:0-6772 GCA_036509805.1 Casimicrobiaceae bacterium | reverse complement strand
GCCGACGTTTTCGATCGACGAATACGCGAGAAGCCGCTTCATGTCGGTCTGCGCCGCGGCGAATATCACGCCGAACAGCGCGGTCACGAGGCCAAGGCCGAGCGCCACCACGCCCCACCACCACACTTGCACGTGCATCAGGTCGAAGGTGACACGGAGCAACGCGTAGATCGCCGTCTTGAGCATCACGCCACTCATCAGCGCCGACACGGGCGACGGCGCTGCCGGATGCGCCTCGGGCAACCAAACGTGCAACGGCAGCAATCCCGCCTTCGCGCCGAAGCCGACCAGCGCAAGCAGGAACGCGGCGGATGGCCACGCGCCACCGAGCGTCGCCGCACGCATCCCACCGAACGTGTAGTCACCGCTGCCGCCCTGCAGCACGCCGAAGCACAGCAGGATCGCCAGCGCACCGATATGCGCGATCAAGAGATACAGGAATCCGGCGCTGCGGATTTCCGCGCTCCGGTGCTCGGTGATCACCAGGAAATACGACGATAACGCCATGGCCTCCCACGCAACCATGAAAAGGTACGCGTCGTCGGCGACGATCACCGCCGCCATCGACGCGACGAAGCAGTGGTATTGGAAGCAGACGAGGCCCGGGGCCGTGCCTTCGGCGGAACCGAAGTAGCCGGCGGAGAACAGCGAGACTGCAAAAGTCGCGGCGCCGAGGATCAGCAGGTAGAACGCCGACAGTGCGTCGAGGCGCAAGTGGAATGGCAACCCCGGAAGGCCCATTGGCAGCACGGCAGCCTGCGGCGGCCCGCCAATGCCCCAGAGCGCGGCGCCGGCGACGGCGAGTGCGACCAGCGCGCCCAACGGGAATAGGACGTAACTGGTGAAATGCAGCGCGCGTGGCCGGATGAGGCCAAGCGCGCCGATCGCGATCCATGCCGCGATGGCAATGACGATCAGGCTGAGCGCGTCAATCGTCACGGATCGCGATCATCCGCAGTTGCCGGACAGCCCCGAACCCGCGGCAACTCTTGTCATTTCACGCGCATTCCCGGCTGCGCACCGCTGTCGGGCGCGAGCAGGTAGATGCCGGGCGTATCGCCGGACGCGGCGAGCACCATGCCTTCCGACACGCCGAACTTCATCTTGCGCGGCGCGAGGTTGGCGACCATCGGTGTCAGCCGCCCCACGAGGTCTTCGGGTTTGTAGGCCGACTTGATGCCGGCGAATACCGTGCGGTTTCGCCCTTCGCCCACGTCGAGCGTCAGCTTGAGGAGCTTGTCCGCGCCTTCGACGAGCTCGGCGGCGACGATACGCGCGATGCGCAGGTCGACCTTGGAGAAGTCGTCGATGGATATCGTTGCCGGCGCGGAATCGGCGGCCGCACGCGCAATCACGCCTGCGGGAGCCGCAGGTGCGCTCTCTTTGCCGCTCGCTGGAGGCTCGGGTGCGCTCCCTCTCCCGCTTGCGGGAGACGGCTGGGGTGAGGGCGCCGCAGGCGGGACAACCGCCGGCGGCGGCGCGATCAGCAATTCGATCTTGCCCGCGTCGATGCGCGTCATCAGGTGCGTATAGGGATTGATGCGATCGGCAACGCCTTCGAGGTCCGCCCACAACAGCGTGCGCGGAATGTTGAACAGTTGCGCCACCTTGCCTGCCAGCGACGGCACGATCGGCGCCAGGTAATACGACAGCGCACGAAACGCGTTGAGCGCGTCGGTGCAGACGTCCTGCAGCCGCGCGCGCGACTCGGCATCGTCGCGCTTGGCGAGCTCCCACGGCTTCGCCTGGTCGAAGCGCTCGTTGATGCGGTCAGCGAGGCGCATCACCTCGCGGACGACCTTGCCGAACTCGCGCGCCTCGTACGCCGCCTCGATCAGTTCGCGCGACGCCCACGTCACTGTCGTCGAGCCCGCGCGCTCCTTGAAATGCGCGGTGTCGGGGCTTCGCAGCGACAGTTCGCCGTTGAAGTGGCGCGCGATGAACGTCGCCGCGCGGCTTGCGATGTTGACGTACTTGCCGACCAGGTCGCTGTTGACGCGCGCAACGAAATCGTCGGGATTGAAGTCGATGTCCTCGACGTGGTCGTTGAGCTTGGCTGCGAGGTAGTAGCGCAGCCACTCCGGATCGAGCCCCAGGTCGAGGTAGACCTCCGGCGAAATACCCGTGCCGCGCGACTTCGACATCTTTTCGTTGAGAAATGTGATGAAGCCGTGCACGAACACGTTGTCGGGCGCACGGTACGGCGCGCCGGCGAACTCGAGCATCGCCGGCCAGAACAGCGTGTGGAAGTAAACGATGTCCTTGCCGATGAAATGGTATTGCTCGACAGCCGGGTCCTCCAGGAATCGCGCGAAGTCGACGTGCTGGCGCGCGAGGTGCGCCTTGAGGCTCGCCAGGTAGCCGACCGGCGCGTCGAGCCACACGTAGAAGAACTTGCCCGGCGCGTCGGGTATCGGAATGCCGAAATACGGCGCGTCGCGCGAAATGTCCCAGTCGGAAAGCTTGCCGTCGCCCAGCCATTCCTTGATCTTGTTGAGCACTTCGGGCTGCAGCGATTGGCCCGCCGACGGCGCGCCGGTCCAGCGGTTGAGGTAGGCGGCCACCACGGGCGCGGAGAGCTGGAAGAACAGGTGCTCGGATGCGCGCAGCTCCGGCTTCACGCCGGTCAGCGTCGAACGAGGGTCGATGAGCTCGGTGGCGTTGTATGTCGAGCTGCAGTTCTCGCACGCGTCACCGTATTGATCCGGCGTGCCGCACACCGGGCACGTGCCCTTGATGTAGCGATCGGGCAGGAACATCGCCTTCAGCGGATCGTAGAACTGCTCGACGACCTTGCTGTAGATCAGGTCGCGGGCCTTGAGCCGGCGATAGATGTCCTGCGACAGCTCCACATTCTCGGGTGAGTCGGTCGAGTGCCAGAAATCGAAGCTCAGGTTGAAGCCGGCGAGCAACTTCGGGCGTGTCGCGGCGATCCGCGCGACGAGCTCGCGCGGCGTCACGCCCTCGCTTTCGGCCTTCAGCATGATCGGCGCGCCGTGCGTGTCGTCGGCGCCGACGAAGTGCATCTTGTGCCCCTGCATCCGCTGGTAACGCACCCAGATGTCGGCCTGGATGTATTCCATGATGTGACCGATGTGGAAGGGTCCGTTGGCGTACGGCAGGGCCGTCGTCACGAAGAACTTGCGCAAGGCAGTGGGCATTGGGGGGCGCGACGCTCGGCGTCGCAGGGCTCTTTTTGTTGCTGCGGAGGTAAATTCTAGCAAACGCGGCATTCGGCGCACCGCCACGCCGCCCGGGGCGGCCCGCGGCGGACGCGTAGAATTACAGGTTCGTTCCCGTCAGTGCGCCCATCGCAGCCTCCAATGCCCATCACCGAAGCCGACGTCCTGGCAACGCTCAAGAGCGTCGTCGATCCCAATACCGGCAAGGATTTCGTCACCAGCAAGTCGATACGCAAGGTAAGCGTCGACGGCGCCGACGTCGACATCGACGTGCAGCTCGGGTATCCGGCGAAGAGCCAGCACGCGATGCTGCAGAAGCTGGTGCAGGACGCCGTCGCGTCGATGCCGGGGGCTGCGCGCGTCGCCGTCAACGTGTCGCAGAAGATTACGTCGCACGCGGTGCAAAAGGGCGTCAAGCTGGTGCCGGGCGTCAAAAACATCATCGCCATCGCATCCGGCAAGGGCGGCGTCGGCAAATCGACGACCGCGGTCAACCTGGCACTCGCGCTGGCGGCCGAAGGCGCGAATGTCGGGCTGCTCGATGCGGACATCTACGGTCCTTCGCAGCCGACGATGCTCGGGATCACCGGACGCCCCGAATCCGCCGACGGCAAGACACTCGAGCCGATGGAGGCCTACGGAATCCAGGCGATGTCGATCGGCTTCCTGATCGACACCGACACGCCGATGGTGTGGCGCGGCCCGATGGTCACGCAGGCATTGGAGCAGTTGCTGAAGGACACGAACTGGCGCGAGCTCGATTACCTGATCGTCGACATGCCGCCCGGCACCGGCGACATCCAGCTCACGTTGTCGCAGAAAGTGCCGGTGACCGGCGCCGTGATCGTCACCACGCCGCAGGACATCGCGCTGCTGGACGCACGCAAGGGCCTCAAGATGTTCGAAAAGGTCGGCGTGCCGATCGTCGGCATCGTCGAGAACATGAGCATCCACATTTGCACCAGCTGCGGACACGCCGAACACATCTTCGGCGAGGGTGGGGCGCAGGCGATGTCGCGCGACTACAACGTTCCGTATCTCGGCGGATTGCCACTCGACATCCGCATCCGCGAGCAGACCGACTCGGGCCGGCCCACGGTGGTTGCGGAGCCCGACGGCAAAATTGCCGAAATCTATCGCGACATCGCGCGCAAGACGGCGATATTCGTCGCGCAGAAAGCCGCCGACTTCTCGGCGAAGTTTCCCAGCATCGTCGTGCAGAACACCTAGCGCGGACCGCTGTCGGCAACGACGGTCGATGTCGCCCTCGGCACACGGTATAGCTTGACTGGCGTTATCCTAAACGCTAACATAGCCATATGAAGACGGCGACCATTTCCGACGCCAAGAACCGCTTGTCCGAGCTGCTCGCACGCGTCAAGCGCGGCGAGACGGTGCTGATTCTCGAGCGTGACCAGCCGATCGCGCGCATCGTGCCGATCGAGAAGGGCACGATCGACGCCGACGAGCGGTTGGCCGAGCTCGAGCGCAGCGGCGTGCTGCGGCGACCCGTGCGCAAGCCGGGGCCCGACATGCTGGGCTCGCTGCCGCCGATGCCGGCACCCACGCACAGCGCGCTCGCGGCGCTGCTCGCCGAACGTGCGGAGGGCAGGTGAGGTTCTGGGACTCGTCGGCGATGGTGCCGCTCGTCGTGCGCGAGTCCAGCACCGACGAGGCGATGGCCATGATGCGCGCCGACCGCGACTTCGCCGTGTGGTGGGCGACGCCGGTGGAATGCGCGTCGGCGCTGACGCGCGTCGTGCGCGACGGCAGCCTCGACGAAGCCGGCCTCGAAGCGGCTCTGGCGCGCCTCGACGCGCTGCTGGAGCGTGGCAGCGTGATCGAACCCTGCGACACCATCCGCGCGGAGGCGCGCCGCCTTCTGCGCGTGCATCCGTTGCGCGCCGCCGACGCATTGCAGCTTGCCGCCGCAATCGAGATGCGCGGGTCGCCGTCGATGCGCCAGCATCTCGTCACCTACGACCAACGCCTCGCCACCGCTGCGCGGCGCGAAGGCTTCACCGTCAACTGAGGGTCGATGTCCATCAAATCCGACGCATGGATCCGCCGGATGGCGGCTTCGCACAAGATGATCGAGCCGTTCGAGCCGGGGCAGGTGCGCGTGGCCAACGGCCACAAGATCGTGTCGTATGGCACGTCGAGCTACGGCTACGACATCCGTTGCTCGAACGAGTTCAAGATCTTCACCAACATCAACTCGACGATCGTCGACCCCAAGAACTTCGACGAGAAATCATTCGTTGATTACAACGGGGATGTCTGCATCATCCCGCCGAATTCGTTCGCGCTCGCGCGCACGGTCGAGTACTTCCGCATACCGCGCAACGTGCTGACACTTTGCCTCGGAAAAAGCACGTATGCGCGCTGCGGCATAATTGTAAATGTAACGCCGTTCGAACCCGAGTGGGAGGGCTTCGTGACGCTGGAATTTTCCAATACGACTCCGTTGCCGGCGAAGATTTACGCCAACGAAGGTGTTGCGCAGGTGATTTTCTTCGAGTCCGACGAGGTCTGTGAAACGTCGTACAAGGACCGCGGCGGCAAGTACCAGGGACAGAAGGGCGTGACGCTGCCGAAGACCTGACGGGGCGTCGACTATGCGCTCTTGCGCGGCCGGCCGCGCCGCGGATGGGAGGGTTTTGCGACCATCGCAAGCGCACGCTCGGCAACTGGTTGCTGCTTCCAGGTGAACGGATTGCGCACCACGAGATCGTCGTAGCGTGCGCCGTCCTGAAGGTCTTCCGTCAGCAACACGGCGCAATCCTGGGCCTGCGCGGCTGCGACGATCAGGCTATCCCACCAGCTCAACACAAACTGCGATTGGATCGCGCGCGCGCGTACCAGCAATTCGGTGTCGAGCGGCAACGGACGCCATGCGTGCAGCAACCGCACACGTGCCCAGGCGTCGTCCTGCTTGATGTCGAACCGGCGCTTGTGCGTCGCGTTGACGTAATACTCCGACAGTACCTGCACGCTGGTGCGCCCGGTGGCGTCCTTCCACAATTGTTCCAGCCACGCGGCGGCGATCGCCTGTTTCCTCGATTCGGACGCGTCGAGCGCGTAGAGCAGTACGTTCGTGTCAACGAAGATTGGCGCGATCATGGGCTTCTTCGCGCGTCAGCAGCGGGGCGCCGGGGTTACGCGGCTTCACCGGCCGCAAGCTCAGGAATTGGCGCATCGCCTTTTCATAGGCACGATTCCGTTCCATTTTGTCGGCAAGCATCTCTCCGACCAAGCGGGAAACGCTGATGCCCTGCTCTGCAGCACTGACGCGCGCCCATCGCAGCGTCGCCTCTTCCAGCGTAATGGTGAGATTCTTCATGGCAACATTGAGATAATGACACGAAATAAGTGTAACACGGTACATGCGTTATTGTTGGTCCGAGGCTCGGCGCTTTCGTCCGCATTGTTGCATCCGCGCGAACGCGGCGGGCACGAACGATGGCGCGAGCGGTCACACCCGTCGCGCCGCGGTTCGCGGCGGCGCACAATACGCGCCTTCGGGTGCGCCACACCCATACGCCGTCCAGGAGCCAGGTAGATGAAATTCCGCTTTCCCATCGTCATCA
>DATCFA010000450.1:0-12652 GCA_036509805.1 Casimicrobiaceae bacterium | reverse complement strand
GATCTGGTTGACGAGGGCGGTCATTTCAGTTGACTCCATTCATTTCGGCGAACTTGACGAACCCCTGTTCGAAGCACGTCAGCGGCGGGTTGACGATGCCGGCGCCGATCTGGCTGCGTCCCGGCAGCTTGTTGGCGATCGCCGTGTTGATGACGGGCAGCACCCCGGTCGAGAGCACCTTGCGGATGTCGATGCCCGTGGGGACGCCCATCATGTTGAGCGTCGGCAGCGCCCATTGCGGATTCGGGCCGACGGTGATCTCCGCCATGCTCTTGGTATAGCCGATTGCATCGGCGAGCGAACCCGCGCCGATGAAGCCGACGACGGCCGGCGCCGCCGCCATTGCGAAGCCGCCGAGGCCGACCGTTTCGGTGATGCAGGAGTCGCCGATATCCGGATTGCCGTCCGCCTCGGTGAAGCCCGCGAACAAAAGGCCGCGTGCCATCTGCGCCGGACCGGTGAACCAGGTGTCGCCGGTGGCGCTCACGCGAACGCCGAAGTCGGTGCCGTTGCGCGCCATCGTCGTTACCACGGTCGAATGCTCGATGCCGTGTGCCGCGGCAATGGTGGCTTTCGCCATCGCCATGGCGACATTGAGGAAAAACATGTCGTTGCCGGCGACGAATCGCAGGATGCGGGCGAGGTCCTGCTTTGCGGTGTCGGCGAGGTCGCCGGCGAGCTCGCGCAGGATGAGGCTCGAGCAGGCGGCGTTGCGCATGTGCATCTCATCGCCCATCGCCAGGCCGCGCGAAATGATGTTCTTCAGCGGCACGCCGTTGCGATGGCGGATCGCGGCGCCGAGCGCCGGGCCCGCGACCGATGCGATCCACTTCAGGCGGTCGATCACTTCCGCGTCGTTGCCGCCGAAGCGCATGTTATTGCCGATGCCTTCATTGACCGTGCAGAACGCGCGATTGCCGAACGCACGGTTCTCGACCACGAGCACCGCCATGTTGCGGCTCGTCATGCCGGTCATCGGCCCGACTGCATCGTAATGGTGATTGGGCTCGAAGCGGATTTCGCCGGAGGATGCGAGTCGTGTCGCCGCGTCCAAGTCCTTCGCCCACCCTTCGAACACGATCGCGCCGGCGACCGCGCCGCGCATGGGTCCGCACATCCGCTCCCATGCTATCGGTGGCCCGGCATGCAGGATCGTGCGGTCGGGCAGGCGGGGAATGGCGTCGCGCGCAAGCTGCACGTCGACGAGTACCGGCTCGCTGGCCAGGATCCGCCTGTGCGCCTCGAGGTTCGCCGCGGTGATCCTGTCGCCCAAGGTCATCGTCGCGGCCATCTCAGCCTCCGAGCTTGGCGAGCAGGCTGGCGATCCTCGGATCGATGAGCGCGGGCGGTGACCAGTCGACGTGAACTACGGGCACCTTGCAGCTCCTCAGGTCGTTCGCGAATTCGCGCAGGCCGATATTGATCACGCGAATCTCCGCTTGCAGCAGCTTGTCCGTTTCCATCAGTTGGTCCTCTCGAATGCCCATTGCAGGTGTGTTTATCGCAGGTCGCGCCGGGCCGATGATTGCCGATGCCGATGCCGTTCGCCAGCGTGAGACCGGAGAGCGGATGCACTCGGCGATTTCAACGATAATCGCGATAATAGCTCAAAGCAACCAGAATTTCGAAATATCTTGACATCGCGCCTGATAGTCAGTTTACTGCACGCACTCGACGTTTCCGGCATCGTGCACCGCAAGCGGACACCCCGGGGGGGTCGCCAGAAAAATCCGGCGATGCCGGAGACCGCGGTGGACGATTCCCTGCGGTACGCGACAGGAACTCAATACTCATGCCCACTCCGCAATTCGAATCCAGCGTCGTTCGCGTGCCCATGAGCTCGCCCGGCGACGTGTCCCAAGTCGCCGCGCTATTCGACAGCAAAGCGGTCGATCCCGCGCATATCGTGGCGATCATGGAACAGACCGAAGGCGATCCGTATGCCCGCGGCTATGCGACGCTGGCGATGGAAGTCCTGCTGTCCGAGCGGCTGCACATCTCGCGCGCTGAGGTGTTCGCCCGGATACCGATGATGATGATCGGCGGCGTGGGCGGCATCATGTCGCCGCACATCAACCTGTTCATCAAGCAGCCGGGTGGTGCCGCAGGAAAGGGCAAGCGCCTGGCGCTCGGCGTCGCGAGTTCGCGCGTGCTGCTGCCGGAGGAATACGGCACGATGGCCGAGGTCGACCTGGTTACCGCCGCCGTGCGCGCGGCGATGCAGGACGCCGGCATCACCGACCCCGCGCAGATCGAATGCGTCGAGGTCAAGTGTCCGGCGATGACGCCGGCGCGCATTGCGGAGGCCGAAAAGCGCGGCAAGAAAGTCGTCAACGGCAATCCTGCCGTGGCGTCGTCGCTGGCCAAAGGTGCCTGTGCGCTCGGTGTCGCAGTGGCAACCGGCGAGGTCGAACGCAGCAAACTCGCGGACGGCATGATCAACGTCGAGAAATCGCTGTTTTCGTCGGTGGCGTCGACATCGGCGGGCGGCGAACAGGTGGCGTGCCGCGTGCTCGTGATCGGCAATGTCGAAGGCGCCCCGGGCAACATGGTGGCCGCGCATGGCGTCATGCAGGACCAGCTCGATATCGCCGGCGCGCGCAAGGCATTTGCGCAGGCGGGCCTCGAAATGAAGGACGGCACGGTGGTCGATGCCGATCGCAAGCGCATCGCCGGCGTGCTGGTGAATGCCGGCGCCGACTACGTGACCAATGTGCGCGGGCGCCGCCACGTGCTGCATTCCGACTTCCTGGCGCCTTTCGGCGGCATCCAGGCCAAGGCAGTCGCCCATGCCATCGTGGCAACGATCGTTGGCGACACGATGTTCCTCGCGTCGGCGGGTGCCGAGCACCAGGGTCCGCCCGGCGCCAACCTGGTCTGTGTGATCGCCGAAGCGAAAGCCTAGTTTTTCCGGAGAGTGCCAAAAATGAATGTCGAAAGACACCTTCGCCTGACCCATGCCGGCGCGATGAGGATCATCGATGCGGCGCTCGCCAAGGCGGTCGCGATGAAAAAGCCGCAATGCATCAGTGTCGTCGACGATGGCGGCAACCTGCTTGCGTTCACGCGCATGGACGGCGGCAAGGTTCTCAGCATCGAATCGTCGATGCGCAAGGCGGCGACGGCGGCGTCGAGCCGGGCCCCGACAGGCGGTATCACCGGCGATCTCGAGTTTCGTTTGGCCCATGCGACGTCCGGACGCCTGGTGAATCTGAAGGGCGGCCTGCCGGTCATCGTCGATGGCATCACCATCGGCGGTATCGGCGTCGGCTCACAGACGGGCGACGAAGATCTCGAAGTGGCCAAGGCCGGACTCGCCGCGATCGAGGGCGCAAAGTCGTTCGACTGAGCGATCCGCCCGATCCCCATCACCAGGCCATCACGTGAAGATCGCCGTATTTTGCGGATCCAATTTCGGCAAATCCGATGTCTATCGGCACGCTGCGGAGGCGCTCGGGGTCGCGCTGGCCGAACAGCGGGCCGAACTGGTATTCGGTGGCACCAACAAGGGTCTGATGAAGGTGATCGCCGATGCCGTGCTCGAAGGTGGCGGGACGGCGCACGGGATCGTGCCGCGCGGACTGGTCGACAACGGACAGCAATACCCGAACCTGACGCGTGCGGAAATCGTGGAGACGCGATCGGAGCGGAAGCGCCGGATGGCCGAGGCGGCGGACGGCTTCATTGCGATGCCCGGCGGCGTCGGCACCGTCGAAGAGCTGTTCGAGATGTGGGTCGATGCCCAGTTCGACGGTCACCGCAAGGCGATCGGCCTGCTCAACGTCGGCGGATTCTTCAATGGCCTGATGACGTTCATCGATACGATGATCGAGCAAGGTTTCCTGCCGCCGCAGCACAGGGACATGATCATCGTCGAATCCGATCCGCGCGCATTGCTGGCCGCGTTGCAGACGTTCGTGCCGGTCACGGCGTCGAAGTGGATCTAGCACTTCGTCGATTGACGGATGTAACACATCAGAAATAGGCGCCACCAGACGTCCCACCTTCCCGACTAAATAGGAGACTTACATGATCTTCGGTGACTGGATTGGTCTTGTTTGGATCGTTGGTACGATTTTCGTCTGCTTCGCTGCCGTCGGAATCGGAATCATCATGGCCGAGCTGTTCGGGCGGCAGCATGCCGTGGCGTGGATCGTCGGGCTTCAGTGCGCCTTCCAGATCCTCATCGCCTTTACCTCGGCGGAGTTCGTGGGGCTCGTGATCGGAGGGGTCACTTTCATCACCATCGCCGGCTCTCTCATCTATCCCACCATCGAGCTCGGCGCGAATTACCTCAACGAGTTCTATGGGCTCGAAGTGTCGCGCACCTCGGTGAACGCCCAGATGGTCTTCCGCATCATCGCGTCGCTATTGCTGATGTTCCTGTTTCTTCTCCCGGCCCCCCACGGCTTCGAGCAGAATCACGCCGACTTCATCAGTCTCAACAAGATCGTTCCCCGCATCACCGGCGCCAGCATTGTCGCTACCTGGATCACCGGGCTGGTCATGGTCTACGTGTACGACATGGTGCGGGTCTGGACCAAGGGAGAGAAGTTGTGGCTGCGTGCACTGACTTCGAGCATCACTTCGATGACGGTGAACTCGGTCCTGTTTGTGCTGCTCGCGTTCATGGGTGTCATGTCTGTAAAACTCCTGGTCAACATGATCCTGGTGCAGATCCTGTTCAAGTTCATTGATTCATTCCTCGAGCTCGGATTCCTCTACGGACTGCGTGGGATGAAGGCTCGCGGATTCCTCCAGAACCGTTCACCGGAACTCGAGCCCGCATCGTGAACTCGCAAGCCGTGGCGCAAACACAACGGCGCCCCGTTAACGTCCGGTATCGCTGGGTTCAGCTCGGCATCGGTGTCGTCTGCATGATGGCCGTCGCCAATATCCAGTATTCCTGGACGCTCTTCGTGCCCGATCTTGTAAAGACCTTTGGATGGTCACGGGCATCGCTTCAAAGTTCTTTCACGATATTCATCGTCACGCAAGTTCTGTCCACGCCGATCGTGGGAACGATCATCGACCGCTACGGACTTCGGCCCGTGATCATGCTTGGCGGACTGGCGGCCGGACTGTCATGGATCGTGGATTCAGGAGCGGCCTCGCTGGGCGGCTTCTACCTGGGCGCGATCATCGGAGGTGTCTCCGCGGGCTGCGTCAACGCCTGCGCCGTCAACAGTGCCCTCAAGTGGTTTCCGGACCGGCGCGGCCTCGCAGTCGGAATAATGGCAGCCGGTTACGGTTCGGGCACGATATTTACCGTTCTGCCGATCGCCCACATGATCGCGACGAGCGGTTTCGCGCGCACGTTCTTCGTGTACGGCGTGATTCAAGGTGCGATCATTCTCGTCGCAGGCTACTTCATGGGCTCGCCGCAGCCGGGGCACGTGCCTTACTCGACGACCGTCATACAGTCGACCCGCGACTTTTCACTGGGCGAAGCGCTTCATACACCTGTGCTTTGGCTCCTCATGATCATGTTTGCCTGTGTCGCGACCGGCGGCTTGATGGTGGTGGCGCAACTCAGCCTGATCGCCAGGGATTTCGGCGTCGCCGACGTTCAGGTCGACGTCGGCCTTTTCAGCATGGCCGCGTTGCCATTCGCGTTGATGCTCGATCGGATTACAAACGGAATCTCGCGACCACTGTTCGGATGGATTTCCGATCATATTGGCCGGGAGGTGACGATGCTCGTCGCCTTTACATTGGAGGCCATCGGAATGCTCGCGCTCGCCACGTTCGGAACGCATCCCGCAGCTTTCATCGCATTGAGCGGTGTCGCATTTCTCGCCTGGGGCGAAATCTACAGCCTCTTCGCGGCGACGATCGGAGACGTCTTCGGCACCAAAAGCATCGGCAAGATATACGGTGTTCTATTTCTTTCGGCCGGATTCGCCTCGTTCTTCGTGCCCGTTGCGAATCTGATCCAAGGCGCTACCGGAACGTGGGCTACGGTCTTCTACATCACGGCGACAATGGACCTGGTTGCCGCATTGGCGGCATTCTTCATCCTGAGGCCGCTGCTGCGCGGGCACTATGCGCGCTATCCCTCCAATCTATCGGCATGACGGCGGCTCGCTGGCGTACGTGACGCCGGACCCGATGGTCGTGCTTGTCGCCGCCGTAGCGGCGATCGAACACACTGGGGGCTGGAGCGCAATCCTGAGTGCCAATCCGGCACACGCCGGCAAGATGTCGATCATTTCGATGGTCGCATTGGGAACCGCCAAGTGGATGCAAGGGCAACCACACCGCCCGATATAACGCGGTTCGCCAAGAGCGCCGGTGCCGTTTACACAACCACGATAGCTGAATTCATCGCCGGAAATTTCGTGTTCAATCTGCTGGGCCTCGTCCTCGGTCTGGCTGTCGGGGTCAGCAACCTCGGGGCCGCGCTGAGCGCTGTCGGAGTGGGCTCGCTGGCTGCCGTCGCCATATTCGTGCAGGGCTTTCCCCATGAGGTCAACACGCTCTATACGGGCAGCCTTGCCGGGCGCAACGCGCTCGGCATCCCTCGCCTGTACATCAATGTGATCTCGGGCGTCCTGGTCGCGGTGCTCGCGTACCACGGACTGTCACAGGGCGTACTCCAGAGTTTCCTCGTGTACCTGGGTTACCTCGCCTATGTGATGCCGCTGATCCCGGGAATCATGATTGCCGACTATTTCCTGGTGCACCGCGGCCGCTATACCCGTCGCGTGGCCGATGCCGAAGCGGTCAACTGGCGCGCAGTCGGCGCGTTTGCAGCCGGGCTGGCCATCAATCTTTTCCTTCGGATGGTCGTCCATGACACGTTCTGGTACGCGCTGCCGCTGGTCGCCTTTGCGTTGTACCTGCTATTTTCGTGGCGGCAAGTTCGCGCGGCGTGGTCGCCGGGCGCGATGGCAGCGTCTTCGTAGCCCGGCCATTCGTGAGCAATCGCGGGGCCACCCGCGGGCTCAGCTCAAGTCGACCTGACCCCGGGAATGGAACGCGTCGGTGATCGCGCGTGCAATCCGTGTGTTTTCGGTGGCATCCGCCAGCGTCAGCGGCAGCGGCGCATCGTCGCGTACCGCATCGACGAACGCCTGTGCCTCGACGACGAACGCTTCGGCAAAACGCTCCCAGAATGTCGGCAACCCTTCGCTGCGTGCGCCGTGCGCGTCGGCGATGTCGATGCCGCCCAGCTTCAACCCTTCGCCGATCGCGATCCGCCCGCCGCTGCCGAACACCTCGGTCGTGGCTTCCATCCCGTGCGCCAGCGTGCGCGACACGTAGATCACCGCGAGCTTGCCGTCGTCGAATTCGATCGTCGCGACGCCGTTGTCCACATCGGCGCACTCGGCGAGTCCCGCGTGCACGGCGATCACGCCGGACGCGTAGACACGACGCGCGCGTGGGCCGCCCAGCAGGAAGCGCGCGCAGTCGATGTCGTGGATCGCCATGTCGAGGAAGATGCCCCCGGACGTCGGCGCGAAGCGCACGAAGAACCCGGAGGGATCGTTCATGTCCAGCGTTTGCGAGCGCACCATGAAAGGCGTGCCGATGACGCCGTCGCCGATCTTGCGCATCGCCGCGGCGTACGACGGATCGAAGCGGCGTACGAATCCCACCAGCACCCGCAGCGTTGGATGGCGTGCCGCCGCCGCTTCCACGCGCAGGCAATCATCGACGTCGAGTGCCAGCGGCTTTTCGCAGAACACGTGCTTGCCGGCCTCCAGCGCGGCGATCACCTGGTCGGCATGCAGCGTCGTTGGCGTTACGATGGCGACGGCGTCGACATCCGGCCGCACGAGCAGCTCGCGAAAGTCGGCGACGACGTCCGCAATGCCCAGCGCCGACTTGGCCCAGGCGCGCTCGTCGGCCGATGGACTCGCGGCTGCCACCACCTCGGCGCCGCGAACGCGCCAGTGCAGGATTTCGGCGTGGCGCCGCCCGAGGCGTCCCAGACCGGCCACCGCGATGCGCAGTGCGCGTTGCATGTCATTCTCCCTGTCGGTTTGTACACGCGCCGCGCCCGTCGGCGCGCGATCTGCTATTGTCACATTCCCGCGCGCGCCTATCGAGCGCGACCGTTGCGAAGCCGCGCGACCGCGGTCGAGCGGCGCGACGCAACGTCCATTTCGACATGCAGAACGACACGCATTTCGCCGCTGGCCGCCGGTACGACATCATCTGTCTCGGCCGCCTCGCGGTCGACTTCTATGCGCAGCAGATCGGTGCGCGCCTCGAGGACGTGAGCACGTTCGCCAAGTACCTGGGCGGCTCGTCGGCCAACGCCGCGTTCGGCTGCGCGCGCCTGGGGCTCAATGCCGCGATGGCGTCACGTATCGGCGAAGACGCGATGGGCCGCTTCCTGGTCGAGACGCTGCTGCGCGAAGGCTGCGACGTTTCCCACGTCAGCCGCGATCCGTCGCGCCTCACTGCCGCCGTCGTGCTGGGCATCAAGGACAAGGAAACCTTTCCGCTGATGTTCTACCGCGAGAACTGCGCCGACATGGCGGTCACGCGCGAGGATGTCGGCGAGGCGTTCATCGCATCGTCGAAGGCGCTGCTCATCACCGGTACGCATTTCTCGACGCCGCACGTGCACGACGTCAGCACGTATGCGTGCGACAACGCGCGCAGGCACGACGTGCGCACCGTGCTCGACATCGACTACCGGCCGGTGCTGTGGGGTCTCTCGTCGCGCGGCGACGGCGAGACGCGTTTCATCGCCGACGCCGGCGTCACCGCGCATCTGCAGGCGATCCTGCCGCTGTTCGATCTGGTGATCGGCACGATCGAGGAATTCAACATCGCCGGCGGCAGCGACGACATCATGACCTCGCTGCGTGCGGTGCGCGCGGCGACTGCGGCGACGCTGGTCGTCAAGCGCGGACCGATGGGCTGCGCGGTGATCGACGCCGCTATCCCCGCGTCGCTCGACGACGCGTTCAACGGCAAGGGCGTCGAGGTCGACGTGCTCAACGTGCTCGGCGCCGGCGACGCGTTCAACGCCGGATTCCTGTCGGGCTGGCTGCGCGGCGAGCCGTACGACGAGGCCTCCCGCTACGCCAATGCCTGCGGCGCGCTGGTCGTGTCGCGCCACGGTTGCGCGCCGGCGATGCCCACGCGCGAGGAGCTCGACTATTTCCTCGCCAACGCGACGTCCATCCCGCATCCGGACCGCGATGCGACGCTGACGCGGCTGCACCGCGTCACCGCGCCGCGCACGCCGTTTCCCGAGGTTTATGCGTTCGCGTTCGACCACCGTCCGCAATTCTTCGAGCTGGCGCGCGAAGCGGGCGCCGACGAGTCGCGCATCCCGCGGCTGAAGCGCCTGCTGGTCGACGCGGTGGCGCAGGTCGAGGCACAACAAAACCTGCAGGGCCGCGTCGGTGTCCTCATCGACGATGTCTATGGCAGCGATGCACTGGCCGCCGCCACCGGGCGCGGCTGGTGGATCGGGCGCCCCGTCGAGTTGCCGGGTAGCCGTCCGCTCGAGTTCCAGCATGGCCGCTCGGTGGGTACCACGCTGGCGAGCTGGCCTGCCGAGCACATCGTCAAGTGCCTGGTCGCGTTTCACCCCGATGACGCCGTCGACTTGCGGATCGAGCAGGAAACGGCGCTGGCGTCTTTATACGACGCCTGCCAGGTCAGTGGCAACGAACTGCTGATCGAGCTGATTCCGCCGGCGATGCCCGCGTTGCAGGCCGATACGGTGCTGCGCGCGATGAAGCGGATGTACAACCTCGGGATCGTCCCCGAGTGGTGGAAGCTCGCACCGATGGTCGCCGCGCAATGGACGGCGGTGGACGCATTGATCGCCGAGCGCGACCCGCATTGCCGCGGCGTGGTGATGCTCGGCCAAAGCGCGCCGGTGGCGCAGCTGATGCGAGGCTTCGCCGAAGCGAAGGGAACGCGCTGGGTGCGCGGCTTCGCCGTCGGCCGCACGTTGTTCGCCGATCCGTCGCGCGAATGGCTCTCCGGCCGCATCGACGACGCGGCGCTCGTCGCGCAGGCGGCGGCGAATTTCGGCGGCCTGATCAGCGAATGGCAGAAAAGCCGGCAATGAGCGGGCCCGCGCGCAGCGTCCGCCTGACGATGGCGCAGGCGCTCGTCCGCTACCTGGCGGCGCAGCGCACGCGTGAGCGCGACGGCAGCGATGTCGGACTGTTCGCGGGCGTGTTCGCGATATTCGGCCACGGCAACGTCGCCGCATTGGGCGAGGCGCTGTACACCGAGCGCGAGCGCCTGCCGACATGGCGCGCACATAACGAACAGGCGATGGCGCACACGGCCATCGCGTATGCGAAGGCGACGTTCTGCCGCCGGATGATGGCGTGCACGACGTCCATCGGGCCCGGCGCCACCAACCTCGTCACCGCGGCCGCGCTCGCGCACGTCAACCGCCTGCCGGTGCTGCTGCTGCCCGGCGACATCTTTGTGTCGCGCGCGCCCGATCCGGTGCTGCAGCAGGTCGAATCGTTCGTCGACGGCACGCTGTCGGCCAACGATAGCCTGCGCCCGGTGTCGCGCTACTTCGATCGCATCGTGCATCCGCAACAGCTTTTGACCGCACTGCCGCGCGCGCTCGCGGTGTTGACCGATGCCGCGCAATGCGGACCGGTGACGCTCGCATTGCCGCAGGACGTGCAGGCGATGGCGTTCGACTATCCGCAGGCGTTCTTCGAGCCGCGGATGCACACCCGGCGCGCCGCATCACCAACGGTGGAGGACATCGCTGCTGCCGCGCGCGTATTGCGCGACGCGAAGCAACCGCTCTTGATCGCGGGCGGTGGCGTGCTGTACAGCGACGGCGGCAGCGCTGCGCTCGTGGCATTTGCCGCGCGGCACGGCGTGCCCGTCGCCGAAACGCAGGCGGGCAAGAGCGCGCTGGCGTTCGACGACCCGATGCAGGCGGGCGCCATCGGCGTCACCGGCGCGGCGTCGGCGAACGCGCTTGCGCGAGACGCGGACGTGATCATCGCCGTGGGCACGCGCCTCGCCGATTTCACCACCGGTTCGCATGCGCTGTTCGGCGGCGTGCCGGTCGTCGCGATCAACGTACAGGTTTTCGACGCGCTGAAGTCCGGCGCTGCAATGGTCGTCGGCGATGCTGCCCGCTCACTCGCGGAGCTGACCATCGCGCTGGGCGACTGGCGAGCCGAAAGTGGCTGGACTTCGCGTGCGCGCGCGGAAAATGCACGCTGGCGCACCGATGTCGACGCCATCGTCGCGCGCAATGCGGTGCCGGCGAACGCATTGCCTTACGAAGGCGACGTGATCGGCGCCGTGCAGCGCTCGCATGAGCACTCGCCCACTCACGATGTCGTCGTCTGCGCCGCGGGAACGCTCCCCGCCGAGCTGCACAAGTTGTGGCGCGCGGCTGCCGCGGGCGGCTATCACGTCGAATACGGTTATTCCTGCATGGGCTACGAGATCGCCGGTGGACTCGGCGTCAAGATGGCGTTGCCCGACCGCGAGGTCGTCGTGATGCTGGGCGACGGCAGCTACCTGATGATGAATTCGGAAATCGCGACGTCGGTGGCCATGGGCCGCAAGCTTTTGATCGTCGTGCTCGACAACCGCGGCTTCGGCTGCATCAACCGGCTGCAGCAAGCGTGCGGCAGCCCGCCGTTCAACAACCTGCTCGCGCAAGGCGCGCCTGTGATCGACTTCGCCGCGCATGCGCGCGCGCTCGGCGCCGACGCCGTGCACGTCACGTCCATCGACGCGCTCGAGGCGGCGATGCAGCGTGCACGCCAGGCGTCGAAAACCCAGGTGATCGTCATCGATACCGATCCCGCGCGCACGACGACAATCGGCGGCGCATGGTGGGAGGTGGCGGTGCCTGAGGTTTCGGCGCGTGCCGAAGTGCGTGCCGCGCGCGCACAGCACGACGCCGCCAAGCTTCTGCAGAAGGCCTGACACGATGACGCTCGACGTCCGCATCGGCATCAATCCCATTTCGTGGAGCAACGACGACCTGCCGTCGCTGGGAGGTGAAACGCCGCTCGACGTGGCACTCGCCGAAGGCCGCAAGATCGGCTATGAAGGCTTTGAACTCGGCAACAAGTTCCCGCGCGTGCCGGCGGTGCTGCAGGAAAAGCTCCGCGAGCACGACCTGGCCTGCGTGTCGGGCTGGTATTCGGGGCGCTTGGCGCGGCGCCCGGTGGCGGAGGAAATCGCCGCGGTGGGACCGCATCTCGAGTTGCTTGCGTCAAACGGGGCACTGGTGATGGTGTACGGCGAAGTCGCCGACGCCATCCAGGGCGCGCCGGTACCGCTGTACAAGCGTCCGCAGTTTCGCGACGATGGCCAGTGGCGCGCGTATGGCGAGAAGCTCGACCTGTTCGGCGCTCACCTCGCCACGCGGGGCGTGCGCCTCGCCTACCACCATCACATGGGCGCCTACGTGCAATCGCCGCAGGACGTGGGCAAGCTGATGCAGGTGACGGGCAAGGATGTCGGGCTGCTGTTCGACACCGGTCACATCACGTTCGCCGGTGGCGATGCGCCGAGCGTGCTGGCCGAGCACGTGAAGCGTGTCTGTCATGTGCATTGCAAGGATGTGCGCCCCTCGGTGATGTCGCTGGCGCTGAATCGCCAATGGAGCTTTCTCCAAAGCGTGATCAACGGCGTTTTCACCATGCCTGGCGATGGCGCCGTCGACTTCGAC
>DATCFA010000449.1:0-2485 GCA_036509805.1 Casimicrobiaceae bacterium | reverse complement strand
TCATTGGCAGCGTGAAATAGACCCCAAAGTGGGGTCTATGCGAATACCCCATCTACAAATGACGACCGGAGAAATGGCGTAACGCATTGCATGAATTGGCTCCCCGACCTGGGCTCGAACCAGGGACCTGCGGATTAACAGTCCGTCGCTCTACCAACTGAGCTATCAGGGAACGGAAGCCCCCGATTATAGCGTTTTTTGTGAATCCCGGCCAACGTGGGGCGCTGCCTTGGCCGCGGGCAGCGTGCGCGTCGGCTCCTGCAGATGCGGCGCCGCGAGTCGCAGGTAATGGAACATGCTCCACAGCGTCAGCAATGCAGCGATCCACAGTGCGAGATGGCCGAGTAGCGGCGTTGACACGCCGGGGATCACCGGCTCCCACAAGAGCAATGCGATGATCGCGGTCATCTGCGCGCCGGTCTTTACTTTGCCGATCATCGCGACGGCGACGCTGTTCGACTTGCCGAGCTGCGCCATCCATTCACGCAGCGCGGAAATCGCGATTTCGCGGCCGATGATGATGATCGCCAGCCAACTTTCGGCGCGGCCCAGTTGCACCAGCATGATCAGCGCGGCGGCGACCATCAGCTTATCGGCGACGGGATCGAGGAATGCGCCGAACGCGCTCGTCTCGCCCCAGCGGCGTGCGAGGTAGCCGTCGAGCCAGTCGGTGATCGCGGCAAGCGCGAACACGGTCATCGCCAGCCAGTTCTTGGCGACCGGTGACAGCACCGTATCAGGCAGGTAGTAGACGCCGACGAACACCGGGATCAGCACGATCCGCAGCCACGTCAATGCGATGGGGATATTGAGGATCACGTGTTGCTCGGTCGCTCGAATGCTTCCAGGCTGGTGGCGGGTGACTGGGCCTGACCAGAGCATTCTACCCTGCGCAATTGGGACGCATTGTCAATGCGGGGGCGGTCGCGTTGGGGTTGTTGTCGCTGGCTATTCACGCCCCCTCACCCCAACCCTCTCCCGCGTGCGGGAGAGGGAGCTTGTCGCGCTAATGTCACTGTCGACTCCATGCGGGAAAGGGAGCTTTTCTCGCCGCTCAATGCAACTGCGCGTAGATGCGCTCGGCCAGTGCGCGGCTGATGCCGGGAACGCGAGCAAGGTCGTCGACGCTTGCCGACATCACGCCACGCAAGCCGCCGAAATGCGCGAGCAGCGCCTTGCGCCGCGTGCCACCGATGCCGGCAATTTCCTGCAGCGACGATGTGGTGCGCGCCTTGGCGCGCCGCGCGCGATGTCCCTGGATCGCGAATCGATGCGCCTCGTCGCGGATCTGTTGCAGCAGATGCAGCCCCGGATGATCGGAGGGAAGGTTCAGCACATCGTCGCGGCCGGGGAACACGATGTCCTCCTCGCCTGCCTTGCGCTCGGGGCCCTTGGCGATGCCGATGATCGGCACGCCGTGCAATCCCTGCTCCATCAGCACTTCGGCGGCGATGTTCACTTGCCCCTTGCCGCCGTCGATGACCAGCAGGTCGGGCGGCGGATATTCGCCGGCGACGATCCGCGAATAGCGTCGCACCAGCGCTTCGCGCATCGCCGCGTAGTCGTCGCCGCCCTGCGCCGGCGACACGTTGAACTTGCGGTATTCGCTGTTGCGCATCGCGAGCTTGTCGAAAATCACGCACGACGCCACCGCGCGCTCGCCCATCGTGTGCGAGACGTCGAAGCATTCGATGCGCTGCGCGGTGGGCGTCAGGCCCAGCGCCTGCTGCAATGCGCCCAGCCGATCCTCCTGCGTCGCCTTCTGCGCGAGTCGCTGCGCGATCGCGAGCGTCGCGTTCTGCATGGCCATCGTCAGCCACACGCGGCGTTCGCCGCCTGGGTTGGTCACGATGTCGACGCTGTGCACGGCCTGCAGGCTCAGCACTTCGCCCAGCGCCAGCGTGTCCTCGGCGTCGGGCACGATGATCGTCGGTGGCACCGGCCGCTCGAGGTAGTGCTGCGCGAGGAACGCCGATACCACTTCGGCAATCGTCACGCCATCGGCGTGTTGCGGAAAGAATGTGCGGTCGCCGACGTGACGTCCGCCGCGCACCATGACGACGTTCACCGCGGTGAGGCCACGCTCGGCGACGGTTGCCACGACGTCGATGTCGCCGGCGGTGGCGCTTTCGACGAACTGGCGCGACTGCAGCTGGTTGATCCGCGTGATCTTGTCGCGCACGCGCGCGGCGCGCTCGAACTCCAGCGCGACGCTCGAGTCGTCCATCTGCTTTTGCAATTGCGACAGCACGAGGTCGGTCTTGCCCTGCAGGAACAGCGCCGCGGCCTGCACGTCCTCGCGGTAGTCGGCTTCGCTGATGCTCCCGACGCACGGCGCCGTGCAGCGCTGGATCTGGTGCAGCATGCAAGGTCGCGAGCGGTTGGCGAACACGGTGTTTTCGCAGACGCGCAACTGGAATACCTTCTGCAGCAACGCGATACCCTCGCGCACGGCGCCCGCGCTGGGAAATGGCCCGAAGTAGCG
>DATCFA010000448.1:0-10449 GCA_036509805.1 Casimicrobiaceae bacterium | reverse complement strand
CGACGAGGCCGAGGAGATGCCGAACCTTACCGATCTCGCCGCGGCGGCCGGCCTCAGCCGCTTCCACTTCCATCGCGTCTTCAAGGCGATGACGGGCATCACGCCCAAGGCCTATGCGGCGCATCGCCGCGCGGGCCGCGTGCGCGAGGAACTGGGCCGCGGCGGCACGGTGACGGAGGCGATCTATGGCGCGGGCTTCAATTCCAACGGCCGCTTCTACGCGACCGCAACGGAGATGCTGGGCATGACACCAAAGAGCTTCCGCGCCGGCGGCCCCGGCGCCTCGATCCGCTTTGCCGTCGGGCAGAGCTCGCTGGGCGCGATCCTCGTCGCGGCGACGGACAAAGGCGTCGCGGCGATCATCCTGGGGGATGACCCCGCCACCCTCGTCGACGAGCTCCAGGCCATGTTCCCCAAGGCCGATCTCGTCGGCGCGGACAAGGAGTTCGAGGCCATGGTGGCCAAGGTCGTGGGCTATGTCGAGGCACCCGCCCTGGGGCTCGACCTGCCGCTCGACGTGCGCGGCACCGCGTTCCAGCAGCGGGTATGGCAGGCCTTGTGCGAAATCCCCGCCGGCACCACCGCGACCTATACCGAGATCGCGCGGCGGGTGGGCCGGCCCAAGGCGATCCGCGCGGTGGGGCAGGCGTGCGCGGCAAACAACCTCGCCCTCGCCATTCCCTGCCACCGCGTCGTGCGCACCGACGGCAGCCTGTCCGGCTATCGCTGGGGTGTCGAGCGCAAGCGTGCACTGCTCGCGCGCGAGGCGGCGGAGTGAAAGCGCACGTGCTGCCGTTCGGCGGCGATGAACGTCCAGGCCTTGCGCAACGAATCGACTCCATCGACTGGACGGATGTTGCCGCCGAGCTGGACGCGCAGGGCAGCGCAGTGCTCGAGAGCGTGTTATCGCGCGACGAGTGTGAATCGCTCGCGGCGTTGTACGCGCATGACGCGCCGTTTCGCGGTCGCGTCGTGATGCAGCGCCATGGATTCGGTCGCGGCGAATACCGGTATTTCGCGTATCCGCTGCCCGCCACCATCGGCGAGCTGCGCGCAGCACTCTATCCGCGGCTCGCGCCGATCGCGAATGACTGGCACGCGGCGATGCGGATCGACGCGCGCTTTCCGGACCGGCACGCGGCGTTCATCGAGCGCTGCCACGACGCCGGCCAGGTGAATCCGACGCCGCTGCTGTTGCAGTACGCGGCCGGCGACTACAATTGCCTGCATCAGGACCTCTATGGCGAGCATGTGTTTCCGCTGCAGGTGATCGTGCTGCTGTCCGCACCGGGCCGCGATTTCGACGGTGGCGAACTGGTGATGACCGAGCAGCGGCCGCGGATGCAATCGCGCGTGCACGTGCTGCCGATGCACCAGGGGGACGCGGCGGTGATCGCCGTCCACCAGCGGCCGCTGCGCGGTACGCGCGGCGTCTATCGGGTCAACCTGCGCCATGGCGTGAGCCGCGTGCGCAGCGGGCATCGGCACACGGCCGGCATTATCTTTCACGACGCGCAATGACCTTCGAGCTTTTCGCAAGCGCCGACGCCCACACGTTGCTGCCACTCGACGACGGCGCCGCGGTGCTGCGCGGCTTCGCCCTCGCCGCCGCCGCGACACTGCGTGCGGACATCGACGCGATCGTGGCCGACGCACCCTTTCGTTACCTCGTGACGCCGGGCGGATTGCGCATGTCGGTGGCGATGACCAACTGCGGCGCGCGCGGCTGGGTCAGCGACCGCCGCGGCTACCGCTACGACGCTTGCGACCCCGACAGCGGCAAGCGCTGGCCGCCGATGCCCGCATCGTTTTGCACGCTGGCGCGCACCGCCGCAGCCGAGCTCGGATTCGCGGGATTCGCGCCGGATGCGTGCCTCGTCAACCGCTACGAGCCGGGCGCGCGTCTCACGCTGCACCAGGATCGCGACGAGAACGGCTACGACGCGCCCATCGTTTCGGTATCGCTGGGGCTGCCGGCGACGTTCCTGTGGGGCGGCCTCGCGCGAAGCGACAGGACGCGCCGCGTGCCGCTCGCGCACGGCGACGTCGTCGTCTGGGGCGGTGCGTCGCGGATGCGTTACCACGGCGTGCTGCCGTTGCGGCCGGGTACGCATCCGCTGCTGGGCGAGCAGCGGATCAACCTGACGTTTCGCAAGGCGGCCTGAAGCAGGCACTGGCGCTTGTGCCTGCGCTCACGCAAACGCGACGCGCTGCATCGAGCGGCGCAGCAGCCACACGGCGATCGACACGTTGACGAGATTGAACACGATGCCGTTGATGAACGCCGCGCGGTACGAGCCGGTGATGTCGTAGATTGCGCCCGACAGGTAACCGCCAAGCGCCATGCCGAACAGCGTGGCCGTTATCGCGACGCCGATCCGCGAACCGGCCTCCTGCGGCGGAAAATATTCGCGCACGATGATCGCATATGACGGCACGATACCGCCTTGGAAAAGGCCGAACAGCGCCGAGATCAGGTACAGCGAGACCAGGCCATCGAAAGGCAGGAACAGGAGAAGCGCGACACCCTGCAACGCCGAGCCCAGCAACAGCGTGCGCAGGCCGCCGATGCGATCACAGATGAGGCCGAAGCCGACGCGGCTCACGATGCCGCATCCGAGCATCAGCGACAGCATCTGCGCACCGCGTGCAGGCCCATAGCCCAGGTCGCTGCAGTAGGCGACCAAATGCACCTGCGGCATCGACATCGCCACGCAGCAGCAGATGCCGGCGATGACGATCAGCGTCTGCAGCGCGTTGGCGGAAATGCCGAGTGGGGGCGCCCTGCGCGCGACGAATCCGGTCGCGCGCCCGCCCTCCGCCGCCGACAGCGGCGCGGGTGCACGCAGCGCGAACGCGAGCGGGAGCATGCTGGCAACGCAGAACACGCCGATGCCGGTGTACGTGTGACGCCAGCCGTCCGCGGCGATGAAATGCTGGACGATCGGCGGCCATATCGTTCCGGCAAGATAGTTTCCGCTCGCGAATATGGCGACGGCAATGCCGCGCCGGCGGTCGAACCACAACGAAACGTGCGCGAGCAACGGCGCGAACGTCGGCGCGCTGCCGATGCCGATCAACAAGCCTTGCGCCCACGCGTAGGCGCCCAGGCTCGGCGCGAGTGCTGCGCAGCGGTAGCCGGCGCCGAGCAGCAGCGCGCCGCCGATCACCGGCAACATGATGCCGTAGCGGTCGGTCACGCGCCCCATCAGGATGCTGCCGACGGCGAAGCCGACCAGCGTCAGCGTATACGGCAGCGAGGCTGCACCGCGCGCGACGCCGAAATCCGCTTGCACCGCCGGCAGCGCAACAACGACCGCCCACATGCCGACGCCGCCGATGGTCGACAGCAGGAGGCTCACGCCCAGGCGTGTCCATGCGTACGGGGATTCAACGGCGTGCTGCGAGGTCATCGTGCGCTTGGTCGCGAGCGTGGCGTCGGACGTGACGCCGGCGGCGAATCGCGATGATACCGCGGCGGGCGCGCGCCAATGGATGCGCTGCCCGCGCGCCGCCGCGCTGTCGCAATCGGGCGCGACTCGCATGACGCGCAGCGCTGGTGCAGGACGCGGCGCCGCAACGCCAAATGCTCAGGCTTTCGCCATGCGCGCGAGCGTCGGCACGAGGTTGAGCCGCGTGGCGGCGCGCAAGCGCTTCGCGGCGACGGCCAGCGCCTTGGGCGGCTTCACCAGCGCCGCCCCGCTGCTCGCGAGCGCGACGACGTTGCCGCTGTCGCAGGCCGGCAACACCAGCACCTCGGCGCCGAACGCCGCGCGCAGACGTGCGAGGCTGCCGCGCAAGCCGTGCCGGTACGTCAGCAGGTTGACCGACACGATGCCGCAATCGGCGAGCCGCGCGAGGCAATTGCAATAGAACGGCAGCGTGTCGAGCGCGCCTGCGCGGCCGTTGGCGTCGAAGCCGTCGACCAGGATCCAGTCGAAGCGCTGGTCGCTCGCCATCATGTAGTCGGCGCCGTCGCCGATCTCGATGCGCAGCCGCGGGCGTTGCGCTGGCAGGCGAAAGTGCTGTTGCGCGACGTTGACGACTGCAGCGTCGAGCTCGACGACCGTCTGCGCGGTATGCGGGAAATGGCGGTACAGGAAGCGCGTGACCGATGCCGCACCGAGGCCGACGATGAGCGCACTGCGCGGCCATCGCGGCGGATGGTCGAGCAGCAGCGGGAACATCATGTCGCGCGTGTAGTCGAGTTCCAGCGACCACGGGCGCGCGATGCGCATCGCGCCCTGGATCCAGTGCGTGCCGAAGTGCAGGTAGCGCACGCCGGCTTCCTCGCTCACTTCGATGGACATGGGGGTGTGGCGTGCGCTCGCGGGTCGATCGCCGACATCGTGGCTGGGCGCCGCAGGTCAGCTCGCCGCCGACGCTCGTTGCGTGCGATCGATCAGTGCCGCAGCCGCGGCGGCGGCGTCCACGCCGGCAGCGCGAGCGTGGGCGCGCGCAGGATGCGGATCATCCGCACCGCGGTTTCGCGGCCCTGGTAATAGCCTTCGATGCGCAGCGACTCCTCGAACGCGAGCTGGCGGTAGAGCGCGTGCGCCGGGGGATTCGACTCGCGTACTTCGACGTGCACCGACGACGCGCCGGCGGCGATGGCCGTTTCGATCAGCCAGTCGAGCAGCCTGCGCGCGATGCCGCGCCGCCGGTGCGACGGGCGCACGGCGAGCAGCACCAGGTGCGCGCGCTCGTCGCCGTATTCCATGATCGCGAAGCCGGCGATCCGCGAGCCGTCGCGCGCGACCACCGCCGTGTGATTGGGGCTTGCTATCAGGCGCGCGATGCGCTCGGCACGGTAGCTCCAGCCGAGCCCCGTCTCCACCCAGTCGCGCGTCATCGTCGACAGCACCTGCGCGTCGCCCGCGGTGGCGAAATCGATGACGACGTCGCGATGGTCCATGCCTGCGATTGTGCCTTGGTTGCGCCGCCGGCGCGAGTGGCTTGGCGGACCGGGCGATTACACGATCGTGCAAAGCGTGCGATCATTCCGCGATGCCGTTCGGCCCCGGTCATTGGCGACGCCTGCAGGCGCTCGGTGCCTTACTTTGCATCGCCTGCGCTGGCCTTTCGTGCGCCCATGCCGCCGCCGATCCGGCGAAGCTGCTGCGCGTCGCGCTGCCGGACATCGAGGCGCTCGACCCCGAGCAGTACGACGACAACCCGTCGTACCAGGTGATCACCGCCATTTTCGAGGGCCTCTACGAATTCGATTACCTGGCGTCGCCGACGCGGCTTTCGCCGCGAACGGCGACCGGCATGCCGGAGATCGGCGACAACGGCCTCACGTGGACGGTGCACCTGCAGCACGGTATCTATTTCACGCCCGACCCGGCCTTTGGCGGCAAGCGACGCGAGCTGACCGCCGACGACTACGTTTATTCGCTGAAGCGCTGGCTCGACCCGACGCTGCACCGCGGCGGCGAAGCGGCGATCACGCAGCTCGTCGTCGGCGCGCGCGCAGTCGTCGACGCGGCCAGGCAGCCGGGCGCGCACTTCGACTACGCGGCACCGATGCCCGGATTGCGCGCACTCGATCGCTACACGCTGCAGCTCAAGGTCAACGAAGCGGTCTACGCGCCGATCGAATTCTTCCTGACGCTCGGCGCCGTGGCGCACGAAGTGGTCGATGCTGCCGGGCGCGACATCGGCGCGCGGCCGGTCGGCACCGGTCCGTACCGGTTGAAGGAGTGGAAGCGCGGCTCGCGCGTGACGCTGGTCGCCAATCCGGACTATCGCCCGCTGCACTTTCCGCGGGCAAGCGATGGCGCCTACGCCACGCTCGCCACGCAAATGGCCGGCAAGACGCTGCCGCAGATCGGCGAGATCGACATCGCGCTGATCGACGAGGAGAGCGTGCGCGTGCTCGAGTTCGAGCGCGGCAAGCTGGACTACATCGCGCTCACTGGCAACGTCGCCAACCGGCTGCTGGCAGGCAAGGAGCTGCGTGCAGACCTCGCCGCGCGCGGTGTCGTCCACTACGCGACACCCGAGCCGTTCGTGTTCTTCGTGTATTTCAACATCAATGATGCGGATGTCGGGGGCATGGGCAGGGAAGCGATCGCATTGCGGCGGGCGATGATGCTGGGGTTCGATGCGAAATCGGCGATCGACGTGCTGGCCGGCGGACAGGCGCTGCCCGCCAATCAGTTGGTGCCGCCGCGCGTGGCCGGGCACGACGCTGGCTATGGCGACAAGTCGCTCTACGACCCGGCCGCCGCGAATGCATTGCTCGACCGCCTGGGCTACGCACGCGCGGGCGTCGGCGGCTATCGCACGCGTCCCGACGGCAAGCCGCTGGTGGTGACGATGGACCTGCGCACCGGCGACCCGTCGCCCGAGCTTGCGACGCTGATGCGGCGCGACTTCGACGCCATCGGCGTGCGCGTGGAGTTCCACATGGCGCCGTTCCAGGACATCATCAAGGAAATCGAGCGCGGCAAGTTTTCCGCGTACTACGGCGGCTACGGCGGCGTGCCGTTCGGCTACGGCATCCTGCAGCAGCTCGACAGCCGCGCGCCGGGCGTGCAGAACGTCTCGCATTTCGCGCTGCCGGCCTACGATCGTGCGATGGACGCCTGGTTCCGCACCAACGATCCGCAGCGGCGCGTCGCCGAATCGCTGGCGATGGCGGCGATCGCGCGCACCTACGTGCCGATGTTCCCGGTGATGTACCGGCTGCAGAACGAATTCGCGCAGCCGTGGCTCGAAGGATTCGCGCCGCAGCTCTTCGCCACCTACTGGTACTACCTCGACATCGACGTCGCGCGGCGCAACCGCGGACGCTGATCCCCGGTGTTCAGGTTTTCTTCGCGGGCGTGCGCGGCGCGCCTGTCCGCTTGGTCGTCGCGCGCTTGACGGCGGGCGTTTTCGGGGCGGCGGCGGACGCGGCGGTGCTCGCGCGTCGCTTCGACGTCGCACGCACGGTGGCGCTCTTGGTCGTGCTTTTGGTCGTCTTGCGGGTCGCTGCGCGCGCTGTGGCTGTCGCCGGTGCCGGCCGCGCGGTGCGCTTGACCGTCGGCGCCGACGCCGCTGCCGCTGCGTTTGCGCGTGGCGCGCGCGCCACCGGCGCACGCTTGCGCGTTGTCACCGGCTTGCCGGTTTTTTCGGCGATCAGCGCAAGCGCTTCGTCGAACGTCAGCGAATCGACCTTGTCCCGGTCGGATAGCGTTGCGTTGACGGTGCCGTGCTTGACGTAGGGACCGTAACGCCCCGAATGCAATTCGACGGCGGCGCCGTCGCGCGGATGCTTGCCGAGCACGCGCAATGCCGCGGCACGTTGCGGCCGTCCGCGCCCCTTGCCTTCGCCCTTGGCTTCGAACTCGAAACCGACCTTTCCGTCGGGCTGGCGCGCAAGATACGCGGAAAAAGGCCGGCGCGTGCGCGCCGAAACGAACTGCAGCAGGTCGGTCTTGCCGTTGGCCAGCAGCTTTTCCATCTGCTCGCGCTCGATCGCGCGCTGCAGGATCGTACGGCCGGAGCGGAAGTCGCAGGTGCGGTCGGGGCCGACGGCGTTCTCGCAGACATACGCGCCCGGCGTCTCGAATACGCGGCCGCCATCCTTCGGGCATTGCCCCAGCGGCACCTGGCCGCTGAAGTCGACCGGCTCGTCGTCGTCACCCGCGCGCGGGCCGAAGTCGAACTCGACCGCGTTGGCTTCGTTGAGCTTGAGCTTCGCCGTGAACGCGCGTCCCAGCCGGCTGCGAAAGCCCTCCAGCGGACCGACCTCGCGGTTGGCGATCAGCTCCTCGGCCTCGGCGGGCTCGAGCTGGCGGCCGCCCATGATCTTCCAGAACCCGAAATCGCAGTTGTCGCACTGGAATTTCTTGTATTGCTCGTGCACTTCGCCGCCGCATTTGGGGCAGCGTACCGACAGCGTCGCGAAGTCGCCGGGGATGGTGTCGCTCTCGTAGTTCTTGGCCTGCGCGACGATGTGCCGCGTCATGCCGATGATCTCGTGCATGAACGCCTCGCGCTTCAACTGGCCGTGCTCCATCTGCTTCAGCTTGAATTCCCACCCGGCGGTGAGCTCGGGCGAAAAGAGCTCGGGAACGCCCAAGCCGTGCAGCAGCGTCATCAGCGAAAACGCCTTGGCCGTGGGGATCAGGTCCTTGCCTTCGCGATAGATGTAGCGCTCCTGGATCAGGCCCTCGATGATCTGCGCGCGCGTTGCCGGCGTGCCGAGCCCCTTTTCGCGCATCGCCTCGCGCAGCTCGTCGTCCTCGATCGTCTTGCCCGCACCTTCCATCGCCGACAGCAGCGTGCCTTCATTGAGCCGCGGCGGCGGGCGCGTCGTCTGCGCGACGGCGTCGATCTTCTCGGTTTTCACGCGCTCGCCCTGCGTCACCTGCACGAGCGAGGCGTCGTCGCCCTGCGCTTCCTTGCCGTAGACGGCGAGCCAGCCGGGCGACACCAGTACCTTGCCCTCGGTCTTGAACGGTTCTCCATCGACGCGCGTGATGCGTGTGGTCACCTCGAACTCGGCGGCCGGATAGAACACGGCGAGAAAGCGCTTGACGACGAAGTCATAGAGCTTCTGCTCGATCTCGTTCAACTGGCGCGGCGTCTGCAGCGTCGGGATGATCGCGAAGTGGTCGGAAATCTTCGAGTTATCGAACACCCGCTTGTTGGGGCGCACCCATTTTTCCTTGAGCACCTTGCGCGCAAGGCTGCCATACGCATTGGTCTCGCCGAGCACTTCGAGCGTTGCCTTGACGGTGCCCTGGTAATCCTCGGGCAGTGCGCGCGCGTCGGTGCGCGGATAGGTCAGCACCTTGTGCCGCTCATACAGCGCCTGCGCGAGCGAAAGCGTGGTGCGCGCCGAAAAGCCGAAGCGGCCGTTCGCCTCGCGCTGCAGCGTCGTCAGGTCGTACAACAGCGGCGGGCTTTGCGTCGACGGCTTCGACTCCTCGCTGACGATGCCGGGCTTGCCGCGGCACTGCCCGGCGATCGCGAGCGCGCGTGTCTCGTCCCACAGGCGCTCGGCACGCGCGTCGGGATCGTCGTCGCGCTTCCTGAACGACTCGTCGAACCAGCGGCCCGTGTATTCGCCGGCGGCGGCGGCGAACGTGCCGACCAGCTCCCAGTAATTGCGCGGACGGAACGCGCGGATCTTCTCCTCGCGCTCGGTGATGATCGCGAGCGTCGGTGTCTGCACGCGGCCGACGGTGGTCAACTGGAAGCCGCCCGACTTCGAATTGAACGCCGTCATCGCCCGCGTGCCGTTGATGCCGACCAGCCAGTCCGACTCGGAGCGGCACGTCGCGGCATCGGCGAGCGGGTGCATCGTCGCGTCGCTGCGCAGGTTGGCGAAGCCGTCGCGGATGGACGCAGGCGTCATCGACTGCAGCCACAGCCGCTCGATCGGCTTGTCGGTTTTCGCGTAGCGCGCGATGTAGCGGAAGATCAGCTCGCCCTCGCGGCCGGCGTCGCAGGCGTTGATGAGGCGCGTCACGTCCTTGCGCTTGACGAGCTTCAGCAGCGTCTTCAGCCGGTCTTCGCTCTTTTCGATGGGCTTAAGCGCGAAATGCGTCGGAATGGCGGGCAGGTGGGCGAATGTCCACTTGCCGCGCTTGACCTCTTCTTCTTCCGGCATGGCGATCTCGATCAGGTGCCCGACCGCCGACGACAGCACGTGGGCATCGCTTTCGAAATAGTCGCCATGGCGCGTGAAGCCGCCCAGCGCGCGCGCGATGTCGGCGGCGACCGAGGGCTTTTCGGCGATGATGAGGTCCTTACCCAATTTCCCGATCCTTGTCGAAGAGGCGGCGATACTACCTACGAAGCCGTCTGCGGGGCAACCCGCCAAATGGACGGCCAACGCCGCGAGGGTACACGTTGCGGCAGTGCACTAGCGGCGCCGCTGCCACTTTGCCCCCGACACCGGAGCCACCAGGCCGTCGATCTCCAGTGCGGTCAGTTGCGCGGCGATCGCCTGCGCCGACAGTCCCGTGCGCCGGACCAGGTCGTCCATGTCGATCGGCGCCGCACCCATCGCCGCGAGCAGCGGCGCCTGCGCGGCGTCGGCCACGCGCGGCGGCGCGGCAGGCGGCGGTGCCCGCGCGGGAAGCCCCAATTCGACCAGCACGTCCTGCGCCGTCTCGACGAGCTTCGCGCCTTCGCGTATCAGCTTGTGGCAACCCTTGGACAGCGGCGAATGGATCGACCCCGGCATCGCCATCACCTCGCGGCCCTGCTCGCCGGCGAGCCGCGCGGTGATGAGCGACCCGGACGACAGGTTCGCCTCGATCACCAGCACACCGCGCGACAGCCCGGCGATCAAACGGTTGCGCCGCGGAAAGTGCCACTTCCGCGGTGGTGTCCCGGGTACGAACTCCGATAGCAGGCAGCCATGGTCTGCGATCGCGTGCGCGAGCTTGCGGTTGACCGCCGGGTAGACGCGATCGAGCCCGGTGCCGACCACGGCGATCGTCCCGC
>DATCFA010000447.1:0-2463 GCA_036509805.1 Casimicrobiaceae bacterium | reverse complement strand
CGGCGATCGTCTGCACGGCCGCAACGGCCGCCGGACCCTGTGCGACCACACCCGGGGATGTGGCCAATGCGACCAGCAGTGACGCCGCTGCCGATCCGAAGAAATGCTTGTTCACGAAGTTCCTTTGCAAGATGAATGTGCGTAACGCGTCAGCGACGCGCCACTGCATGCTGAATAGCGGTAACGGTCGACGCGACGATTGCGTCGACACCGGCGGCGCCGAGCGCCGCGCTGGCGCGCGCGGGATCGCCTTCGACACCGCGCGCCGTCGATGGATGCTGCGCGCGGTGCAGCGCGTCGGCGCGCACCACCCCGGGTGTCGCGGCCATCGACAGCGACGTATCGGCGAGCCCCGCGTGCACGCCGATTTCGGCGGCGCTGTAGCCGCGTGCGGCCAGTGCCTTGCTCCACGCGCTGCTCGATGCGCGATAGTAGTCGGGCATCGCATGCGCGCGCGCCGGCGTGGCCGCCCATTCCTTGTCGAGACGAGCGGCGACGCGCGCAAGGCTCGCCTGGTAGCCACCGTGGTCGCCGAGGAACACGACATCGCGGAAGCCTGCAGCGCGAAAGCTCTTCGCCGCCGACTCGAGCGTCGCCTCGAACGCCGCCGTGGGCACGCTGATCGTGCCCGGATAGCGCATGTGCTGCGTCGGCGGCGCGATGTTGCCTTCGGGCACATAGGCGATGACCGGCGCGACCAGCGCGTTGCCGAGGCGCTGCGCGATGCGTGTCGCCAGCTCGACGACGCGCGCGTTGTGCTTGCCGAGCGTCATGTACGGGCCGTTCTGCTCGGTACCGCCGATGGGCACGAGGATGGTCGTCGACCCGGCCGCGACGCGCGCCGCGAGCTCGGGACTCGTCAGCGATTCGAGCAGCACCTCCGGTGATGCGGACGCCGCGCGTGCGGCCGGCACAACCGCCAGCAGCCACAGCACTGCGGCGAGCACGCGAAACGTCGGGGCAGCCGTTGTCATCGGTGAATCTTAGGCGGCGCGCGTGCAGGTTCGACAGAGCGCTTGACGGCGCAGGTCGAAATGCGAGCAAGCACTTGAATAATCGATGATCTCAAGGGCTCGCCAGCGCGCTCCACGTGGTCGCACGCAGTCGCGGCGAATGCGGCGGCAGCGAGCGTATGAGGATGTCATAGTACGCGCGCACCCGCTGCACGAATGCCACCGGCATGCCGCCGCGCGCATAACCCAACTTGGCCTGACCGAAGTATTGCGGGTCCGCGAGCAGCGGCAGCGCCTTGCGCACGTCCGACCAGTGGTCGGGATTGCCCTTCATCTTCTGCGCGAGGACGCGCGCATCCTCCAGGTGGCCCAAGCCGATGTTGAAGGCGGCGAGCGTCATCCACGTGCGATCGGGCTCGGTGATGTGTGCCGGGAGCTTGTCGCGCAGAAAGCGCAGGTAGCGCGCTGCCGCCGTGATGCTCGACTGTGGGTCGAGGCGATTGCTCAGTCCTACCTGCCGGGCGGTATCCTCGGTGAACTGCATGATGCCGCGCACACCGGTTTCGCTGGTGGCGTCGGGCTCCCATTGCGACTCCTGGTAGGCGACTGCTGCGAGCAGCCGCCAGTCGATGCCCGTCTCGTCCTGCGCGTCCTGGAAATATTTGCGCAATGCGGGCAGCACGTTGTCGATGCGGTCGCGCAGCGCACCGGCATCGGGCCTGCCGAGATTCTTGGCCGGGGCGAAGTAACGCTCGAGCAGTTGCGCGAGCGTGCCGTCACGCCGCACGCGGTCGATGAACGTATCGAGCGCCGCGCGCAACTTGCCGTCGCTCGCCGGCACCGCCCACGCGAGCTCGCGCTTGGGTCCTGCCGCAAACGCGACGTCGAACGACAGGTGGACATTGCGCGCGAGCGCGACATCAGCGGACGTGACGATGGCGTAGTCGATCCTGGCATCGTCCACCTGCCCGATCAGCGCATCGGCCGAAGCCAGGTCGACCGGCATCCATTTGATGTCCGGATGCTGCGCGCGCACGCTGGCGAGGCCGAGCTCGTCTCCGGTGTTGGGCAGGTAAGCGACTTCCGCGCCGGTGAGGTCGCTCCACGCCAGCGGCCTGAAGCCGTCGGCGTTATAGATGAGCTGAGGCTCGACGCTCGTAATGCCGTGCGTCCACAGCACTTCGGCTTCGGGAGCGACATTGCTGCGCGCCGCGCGCCGCGAGGCGCGCGGCGGCAAATCCGGCCGATACAGGCCGCCCAGGCCGACCATCGCTTCGTCGCGGCTGATTTGGCCGATGACGTCGCTGGCGGTTTCCGCAGTCACCGCGCGCAATTCGAGGTGATTTTCGGTGGCAAAGCGGGCGAGGAGGTCGTGTTCGAAGCCCAGTGGCGTGTTCTGCGCGCCGAGGAACCATGCGCCGGGGGCGGGGCGGACGATGGCCACCAGCGCGTTGCCCGCGGTTTTCGCCGGTGTCGGCGGTGGCGCCTGGGGCTGGCATGACGCCAGCGC
>DATCFA010000446.1:0-2319 GCA_036509805.1 Casimicrobiaceae bacterium | reverse complement strand
CGTGTCCCGCGGTCATCGCCTTGAGCCGCGCCGCGTAGCCATCGAGTTCGGACAGTGGCACCTGCCCCTCGACCGCCAGCGAACCGGCCTGCAGCGTGCGCGTGCCCGTCACCTGGCCGCGGCGCCCCGACAGGTCACCCGCGATGTCGCCGACATGCTCGCCCGGACACATCACCTCGACGTGGACGACCGGCTCGAGCACGATGGGCCGTGCCTTGTCGATCGCGTCGAGGAAAGCCTTGCGCCCGGCGGACACGAACGCCACCTCTTTCGAGTCCACCGGGTGATGCTTGCCGTCGTAGACCGTCACGCGTACGTCCTGCAGCGGAAAGCCGGCGAGCGGACCCGATGCCAGCACCTGCTCGATGCCCTTTTGCACCGCCGGGATGTATTGCGTCGGGATCGTGCCGCCCTTGACGGCATCCCTGAACTCGAAGCCGCCGCCGCGCGGCAACGGCTCGATGCGCAGATAGACCTCGCCGAACTGGCCGGCGCCGCCCGTCTGTTTCTTGTGGCGGTGATGGCCTTCCGCCTTGGCGGTGATCGTCTCGCGGTATGGAATGCGCGGTGGGCGCGTTTCGACTTCGAGCTTGAACTGCGACGCCATCCGCTCGAGCGTCGAGCGCAGGTGCAGCTCGCCCAGTCCGCGCAGCACCGTCTCGTTCAACTGCGCGTCGTGCTCGACCGCGAGCGTCGGGTCCTCGGCCATCATCTTGTGCATCACGTCCGACAGCCGTTGCTCGTCACCGCGGCGCTTGGGCGCAATGGCGACCCCGTGCATCGGCACCGGAAACTCGAGCGGCCGCATGCGGATCGCGTCCTCGTCGTGCGAATCGTGCAGCACGCAGTCGAAGCCGATGTCGTCGACCTTGGCCACGGCGGCAATGTCGCCGGGCACGACGCTGTCGACTTCGACCGACTTGCCGCCCTGCAGCAGCAACAGGTGCGCAACCTTGAAAGGCTTGCGGCCGTCGCCGACGAAAAGCTGCGTGTCGCGCGTCACCGTACCCTGGTGCACGCGAAACACGCCCAGCTTGCCGACGTAGGGATCGATGACCACCTTGAACACGTGGGCGAGCACGTGCTTCGCCGCATCGGGGACGGAATGGAATTCGACTTCGTTGTCGCCGGTGCCCTTGATGAACAGCGGCGCATTGCCCTCGGCGGGACTGGGTGCCAGCCTGACCATCACGTCGAGCAGCTCGCGCACGCCCGCACCGGTGCGCGCGGAAACGAAACAGACGGGCACCAGGTGACCTTCGCGCAGCGCTTTTTCGAACGGTGCGTGAAGCTCGTCCGGCGCGATTTCCTCGCCCTGCTCCAGGTACTGCGCCATCAGCGCCTCGTCCACTTCGATCACCTGGTCGACGAGCGCCTGGTGCGCTTGCGCCACCGACGAAAAATCGGACTCGCCGCCGGGATTGAAAAAGCAGTCGACGACGCGCTTGCCACCGTCGGCGGGCAGGTTGATCGGCAGGCATTCGCTGCCGAACGCCGCGCGCACGGCAGCGAGCGTCGCCTCCGTGTCGACGTTGTCGGCATCGATCTTGTTGATGACGACCAACCGGCACAGCTTGCGCGCAGCGCTCCACGCCATCATCCGCGACGTGATCATTTCGACGCCGGCGCCGGCGCTGACCACGACGGCCGCAGTCTCGACGGCGTCGAGCGCGGCGATCGACTGGCCGACGAAGTCGGGATAGCCGGGCGTATCGACCAGGTGGATGCGCGTGCCCGCGCTTTCGAGATGCATCACTGACGAGCGCAGCGAGTGCTGCCACGTCTTTTCGAGCGGATCGCCGTCCGACACCGTGGTGCCGCGCTCGACGCTGCCAGCGGCAGGCAGCGCGCCGGCCGCCACGAGCAGCGCCTCGGCAAGCGTCGTCTTCCCTGCGGCACCATGGCCGACCAATGCGATCGAGCGAATGTTGGAAGTCTCGAACTGCGCCATCTGAGCTCCTCCGGTGACGATGCACGACGCCTGCAATGTACCACCGTCGATCGCGGGCACTGGCGCGCGCCCGCTGCGCCGTTAGCGTCTTTGCCGATGCCGTCGCAGCGCGCCGGCGACGATCGCGGCAACGATTGCGATGACGATTCCACCGAGTGCCGCCGCGGCTGCGCTGCCGAGCATTGCGGCGACGTCGATGCCGCCGCTTTGCGCGGTGAGTGACAGCGGCAACGGGCGCTGCGCGGCGACCGTGGATGCAACGAGCGCGGCGGCGACGAGCCCGCCGGCAGCGCCGGCAAGCAGCGTAACCGCGCGCGCGAGCAACCACGGCGACACCAGTGTCGCCGCGGCAATGGCGCCCGCCGATC
>DATCFA010000445.1:0-3366 GCA_036509805.1 Casimicrobiaceae bacterium | reverse complement strand
CGCGGACGCCGACGACGTCGAGCGCGCGACACGCGCGGCGCTGCAAAAGCTCGGCCGCATCGACGTCCTCATCAACAACGCGGGAGTCGCGGGACTCAACGCGACGACGATCGACTATCCGCTCGAGGAATGGGAGCGCGTGCTGCGCATCAACCTGACGAGTCAGTTTCTGTGCTGTCGCGCCGTCGCGCCGCACATGGTGAAGTCGGGCTACGGGCGCATCGTCAACATCGCATCGATTGCCGGCAAGGAAGGCAATCCCAACGCCGTCGCCTATTCGGCGTCGAAGGCCGGCGTGATCGCGCTCACCAAGTCGCTCGGCAAGGAGCTCGCGCAAAGCGGCGTGCTGGTCAACTGCGTGACGCCGGCGGCCGCGAAGACGGCCATCTTCGACCAGATCAGCGAGCAGCACATCCAGTACATGCTGTCCAAGATTCCGATGGGCCGCTTCGTCAAAGTCGAGGAGATCGCGTCGCTGGTGTGCTGGCTGGCTTCCGCCGATTGCGCGTTCACCACGGCCGGCGTGTTCGACATTTCGGGTGGCCGGGCGACGTACTGATGCAAGGGTGACGGACACCGTTGCAAAGCGCGCCACGCTCCAAAAGTCCAACAGGCTCCCTCTCCCGCATGCGGGAGAGGGTTGGGGTGAGGGCACGGACGACGGCGCGAGGTTTCGCGCCGCACCGTTACACGCTGCGAAACTTCGCCGCCAGCTTCTCCGTCTCGCGCGCGAGGATCCCGGCATCCGAGCCCACCGCGACGAATCGCGCCCCGCAATCCAGCCAGCGGCGTGCGTCCGCCTCGACGCCGGTGAGGATCCCGGGCGCCTTGCCGACTTTCACGATGCGCCGCAACGCGTCGTCGATGACGGGCTTGATCTTTTCGTGGGCGGTTTCGCCCGTATAGCCGAGCGACGCATGCAGGTCGGCGGGTCCGATGAATACGCCGTCGACACCATCGACTGCAGCGATGGCCTCGAGGTTATCGAGTCCCGCCTGGTTTTCCACCTGCACCAGCACGCACAGTTCCTCTTGCGCGCGTTTGGCATAGTCGGCGATGCGTCCGAAGCGCGTTGCGCGGCTGGTGCCGGCGACACCGCGTACGCCATCCGGCGGATAGCGCGTAGCAGCCACTGCGGCGAGCGCCTCGTCGCGCGTCTGCACGAACGGAATCAGCAGCGTCTGCGCGCCGATGTCGAGGTAGCGCTTGATCGTCACCATGTCGTTCCACGGTACGCGCACGATCGGGTGTACCGGATAGGCGGCCGCCGCCTGCAGCTGCTGCAACACCATGTCGAGCTCGTTGGGCGAATGCTCGGTGTCGAGCAGCAGCCAGTCGAAACCCGAGCCGGCGACGATCTCGATCGCGTAATGATTGGCCAAGCTGCACCACAGGCCGATCTGCGGGCGCTCGGCCATGCCGCGCTTGAATCCATTGATGGGCAGCTCCACGACAGTCTCCTGGATGACGAATGAAAGTTCGACGGATCGTAACGGTAACAGATCGCATCACCCCCGGAGGTTGACCGGTCGACGCGATCATGGCAACGTCGCGCATCAACACCCGTCGCGCGACGGCTTGCACGCCGTCGGGCCTTGCGGGCTCATCGCCGCATAACCCTTCGAATCCACCTCATTCCAATGACGACGACACCTGCGACCAGTTTTGCGGACCTGAAACGCATCGCCCACGATGCCATGATCCAGTACCAGCTTTTGCCGGATTTTTCTCCCGAGGTGCTCGCGGAGACCGCGCAGCTCTCGCAGGCCGCCAGCGCTTCAGACCCCGCCATTCGCGATATGCGCACGCTGTTGTGGGCATCGATCGACAACGACGATTCGCTCGACCTGGATCAGTTGTCCGTCTCCGCACCGGCCCCGGGCGGTGCGGTCAAGGTGCTCGTCGCCGTTGCCGACGTCGACGCGCTGGTGAAAAAGGGCTCCGCGATCGACGGCCACGCGTCGGCGAACACGACGTCCGTGTACACGGCGGCCGAGACGTTCTCGATGCTGCCGGTGAAACTGTCGACCGGACTCACGTCGCTGAACGAAGGCCAGCAGCGGCTGGCGATCGTCATCGAAATGGTGGTGGCCGCCGACGGCAGCGTGAGTGCATCGGATGTCTATCGCGCCGTCGTTGTCAACCAGGCGAAGCTCGCCTACAACAGCGTCGCCGCATGGCTCGACGGAACCGGTGCTGCGCCCGCGCGAATCGCAGCGGTTCCGGGGCTCGACGAACAGCTGCGCATCCAGGACCGCGCGGCACAGGCGTTGCGGCGCGTGCGCCATGCGAATGGCGCGTTGCAGCTGGAAACGCTCGAAGTGCGGCCGGTGTTCGATGCGGGCGCGCTCGCGGACATGCTGCCCGACGAGACCAACCGCGCGAAGCAGCTGATCGAGGACTTCATGGTCGCCGCCAACGGCGTCACGGCGCGCTTCCTCGCGAGCAAGGGCGTGCCGTCGTTGCGCCGCGTGCTGCCGCCTCCGGCGCGCTGGGACCGGATTGTCGCGCTCGCGGCGAAGACGGGCGACAAGTTGCCAGCGGCGCCGGATGCGGCGGCGCTGGATGCATTCCTCGTCGCGCGCCGGCGTGCCGACCCCACGACGTTTGCCGATGTCTCGCTGTCGGTCGTCAAGCTGCTGGGGTCGGGCGAATATGCGCTCGATGTGCCCGGTCAACCCGTCGCCGGCCACTTCGGTCTGGCGGTCAGGGATTACACGCATTCCACGGCGCCGAATCGCCGCTTTCCCGACATGATCGCGCAGCGCCTGCTGAAGGCGGCGCTGGGCGCGCAGCCGACGCCGTATTCCAACGCCGAGCTGACGACGCTGGCGCAACACTGCACGCTGCAGGAAGACAACGCTGAAAAAGTGGAGCGACAGGTCGCGAAGTCGGCTGCGGCGATGCTGCTGGCGACGAGGATCGGCCAGCAATTCGACGGCATCGTCACCGGTGCGTCGGACAAGGGCACGTGGGTGCGCGTCACGGGACCCAGCGCCGAGGGTCGCGTCGTGCGCGGGTTCGAGGGGCTGGACGTCGGCGACCACGTGCGCGTGCAGTTGCTGCGCACCGAGGTCAATCGCGGCTTCATCGACTTCGCCGCAGTCGGAGGCAAGCAATGAGTGCGGACGACACGACGAGCACTCCGCTCGCGTACAAGAACGCGGCGTTCCTCGACAGCGACGACGCGCGCCCGCTGCGCATCCTCGCCGAGTACCTGGAGCCGCTCAGCGCATTCAAGCGCGAGCGCATTTGCGACACGATCGTGTTCTTCGGGTCAGCGCGGCTCACCGCCGACGGTCCGCTCGGCAAGTACTATGACGCGGCGCGCGAGCTTGCGCGACTGGTCACGACATGGTCGAAGAA
>DATCFA010000444.1:0-3039 GCA_036509805.1 Casimicrobiaceae bacterium | reverse complement strand
CCTGAGCCGGGCCAAGGTGATACGCCTGCTGTCCGCCGCACGCGAGCAGGGCGTCGTGCGCATCGGCATCGACGCCAAGGGCAGCGAACAGCTCGCGCTCGAGCGCGAACTCATCGCCGCGTATGGGCTCGACGAGGTACTCGTGACGCCGGCGCCGGCTGACGAAGGCGCCGTCGCTGCGGTCGTCGGCCACGCGGTCGGCAACTACCTGGGCCACCAGGTGCGCGATGGCATGTCGCTGGGCGTGGGGTGGGGTGCGACGCTCAACATGAGCCTCAAGGCGCTCAATGCGCGCCCGTACGCGCGCTTCTCGGTGATCTCGCTGCTGGGTGGAATGACGCATTCGCGCGCGATCAATCCGTCCGCCGTGGCGCGCCGCATCGCCGATGCATTCGGCGCTGAGTGCTTCCAGTTGACGGCACCGGTGTTCGTCGCCAGCGAGGCGACGCGCAGCGCGCTGTGGGCGGAGCCGGCGCTGCGCGATCTGCTGCGGCGCGCATGCAAGGTCGACCTGGCGGTCGTCAGCGTCGGCGACGTGAGCGCCGACTCGACGTTGTTCCACGAAGGACTGCTGCCGCGCTCGCACGTTGCCAGCCTGATTGCGGCGGGTGCCGTGGGCGAGGTGCTGTGTCATTTCCTCGACGCCGACGGTAACGTCGTCGATCATCCGGTCAACCGCCGCGTGATCGCCGTCCCGCTCGACGACCTGCGCCGCGTGCCCAAGATCGTCATCGCCGCGGGCGGCCGCCGCAAGGTCGGCGCGATCAGGACCGCGTTGAAGGCCACGCGGGCGCGCGTGCTGGTCACCGACGAGAACGCCGCGCTCGGATTGCTGGGCCGCTGACGCCGGCAGCTCGGCGGGTGCTACTCCCGCGGCACCAACGCCTTCGACGCGTGAGCAGATTGATGTCCGGGGTCTTGTTCGTGCCCGCCGCGTAATATCGGCCGATCCTCACCCGCCACGCATTCACCATCCTGCAGACGGCGATTCACCCACTTACCGGGAGCATCCGTGACTTCATCCACACGCAAGACCTTGCGCCGCAAGGTCGAGGAAAAGAGGGGACTGCTCGTCCCCGGGGCCTTCAACGCGATGAGTGCGAGGATCATCGCCGACCAGGGATTCGAGGCGGTCTACCTGACGGGCGCCGGCTTGACCAACATGTATTACGCATTGCCCGACCTCGCGTTCATGGGGCTCAACGATGTCGCCGAGCATACGGCGCGGATTCGCGACGCCGTCGACATTCCGCTGATCGTCGACGCCGACACCGGCTTCGGCAATGCGCTCAACGTCCGCCATACGGTGCGCACGCTGGAGCGGGCGGGCGCCGACGCGATCCAGCTCGAGGACCAGGTGTTCCCGAAGCGCTGCGGCCATTTTTCCGGCAAGAGCGTTGCGCCGCTGGAGGAAATGCTCACCAAGATCGCCGCCGCCGCCGACGCACGCGTGGACCCGGATTTCCTCATCATCGCGCGCACGGATTCGCGCGCCGTGCATGGCTTCGATCACGCGATCGAGCGCGCCCACCGGTTTGCCGAGGCGGGCGCCGACATCCTGTTCGTCGAGGCTACGGAAAACGTCGACGAGGTGCGCCGGCTGCCGCAACTGTTCGCGCGGCCGTTGCTCGTCAACATCGTCATCGGCGGCAAGACGCCGGTATCCGATGCCGACGAGCTGACGCGCCTCGGATATGGGATCGTGCTGTACGCGAACGCTGCGCTTCAGGGAGCTGTCGCGGGCATGCAACGCGCGCTGGGAGCGCTCAAGTCGAACGGGCGGCTGGACGAGGATCCCGCGCTGGTCGCGCCGTTCGCGGAACGACAGCGGCTCGTCGACAAGTCGTTCTACGACGCGCTCGAAAAGAAATACGCTTCCTGAACGACTTTCCGCTTGTGATACGATAACGTTTGTTATTATCTACAACGTTATCACCGCCGGCTCGATTCCGGCGGCGGTTGGCGACGATCGATGCCACGCATGCGCAACTTCGGGTTCCTGCTGAAGGAAGTCAGCCGCCGTTACGTGCTGCGCTTCGAGGAGCGCGCGCGGGAGATCTCGCTGACGCTGCCCCAGTGCAAGGCGCTGGTGCGCCTCGAGGCGCACCAGGGGGTCAACCAGGTGCAGCTCGCGGCGCTCGCCGACGTCGAGCCCATGACGATGGTGCGCATCCTCGACAGGATGGAGGCGGATGGACTGCTCGAGCGGCGTCCTGACCCGGCCGACCGGCGCGCGCGCCTTCTCTACCTGACGCCCAAGGCCAAGCCGTTCCTCGACGAAATCTGGCGCTTGTCCGCGTTGACGCGCGCGGAAGCCTTTGCCGGCATCGCGCGCCAGGACCGCGACGCGTTCGTCGGCGCGCTGGAACGCGTGCACGCCAACCTGTGCGCGTTCGAATCGGGGGCTACCGGCGCAGCGCAGCCCATGCAAGCAGCGAAGAAGCCTGTCGTCGGCGGCGACCGGCTCCGCACAACCCGAGCGAGATAGAAAACATGGATGCATCCGACGGTGAAGCTCAGGGCGGCGACGCCGCTGCACCCCCGGTGCGTACAAGGCGGCAACGGCTGCGTGGCCCGGTGATGCTGCTGGGGCCGGTCGCCGTGGCGATTGCCGCGGCCGCGTTCTATCTGTCGGGTGGGCGATACGAGTCCACCGATGACGCCTATGTGCAGACAGCGCGCGTCGACATCAGTGCCAACGTCGCCGGCCGCGTGGCGTCGCTGGCGGTGCACGACAACGAGGCCGTGCACAAGGGGGATGTGCTGTTTCGCCTCGACGACGCGCCGCTGCGCATTGCGGTCGACGAGGCCAGCGCGCAGTTGGCGACGGCGCGCCTGCAGATCGAGTCGCTGAAGGCGAACTATCGGCAGCGGCAATCCGAGCTGGCGGCGGCGCAGGACACGCTTGCATTCCAGCAGCATGAATATGCGCGGCAGCAGAGCCTGCTCGCTTCCGGCATCGCTTCGCAATTGCAACTCGATCGTGCGAAGCATGCGCTCGACGATGCGCATGCGCAGGTCGCGGGCGCGCAGCAGCAG
>DATCFA010000443.1:0-3763 GCA_036509805.1 Casimicrobiaceae bacterium | reverse complement strand
GGCGAGCTGTTGCTGCCGCGGAAATTGGCGACGGCGGCGCGCTTGCCGGTGTTGAGGTTCTGCACGTAGACGATGGGCTTTTTCTGCTCGAGCGACACGTACGCCAGCCGGTTGCCGTCAGGCGCCCACTTGGGTGACAGGATGGGCTCGTTGGACGACACCACCGTCTGTGGGTCGGCGCCGTCGGCGTCGGCAACCACCAGCTGGAAGCGCGTGCCTTGTTTGGTGACATAGGCGATGCGCGTGGAGAACACGCCGCGGTCGCCGGTGAGCTTTTCATAGATGACGTCGGCAATCTTGTGCGCGGTGGCGCGCGACTGATTGACGGCGATCAAATAGGACTGTCCGGCGATCGTCTGCTGCTTGACGATGTCTACCAGGTCGAAGCGCACCTCGACGCGACCATCCGGCTGCGCCCGCACGCTGCCGACGGCCACCGCGTCAGCGCCCAGCGCATGCCAGTCGCCGATGCGCACGTCGGTGGCGCGCTGCGGGCGCGGCGTGACGCCGCCGCCATCGATCAGCTTGAACAGCCCCGAGCGCGCGAGATCGGCGGCGACGATGGACGAGACCGCGGCGGCCCCACCGTTGTCGCCGTCGAACGGGACAATCGAGACCGGAATCGTGGTGCCAGCGCCACCGACGATGTCGATGGTCAGTTGCGCACGCGCCGAAAAGGCGGCGAAAAGAAAGATCGCGAAGGCAAGGACGGGCTTGAACGAGCGTGGCATCGGTACCCTGGAGTTGTTGTCGCCGTGCACCACTGACCGGTGTCGCGCGACCGGTCAAAATTATAACGAGCGGATCCCCTGGCTCGGGGTCACCCGTTATAACGAACGAACCCCCTTGGATGGTTGACTGCGCGGCGCACAATCAGTTCCCCGGCGCGGCAGAGTGTAGATCTTGCCGATCGGGTTTGCCGCGGCTTTAGTGCTCGGCCACCGTGTTGTCGATGCCCAGCGACGCGTACAAGCGGTCGCCGATCCGTTTGGCGTCGGACGCATTGTCGTACGGACCAACATAAACGCGCCACAGGCCGTCGACCTGCGACACCCGTGGCTCGCCGGCGACCGCGACGACCCGCTCGCGCGAGCGCGCCAGGAAATTCCGCGCATTGCCATAGTCGCGGAATGCGCCAAGCTGCACGACAAAGCGGCCGGCGCCCGCCTGCGTCGGGGGCGTGCTGCCGCCGAGTGGTAGCGCCGGCGCCGCCGGCTGCACCATCGATTCGGTCGCGGCGGTTGCGACGGGCGGCAGCGCGGCGCTGGCCACCGTGTCTTCCGGCAGCACCGACTCGACGATGACCTCACCGCTGCCCTTTTGCGCTACGCCGATCCGGTGCGCGGCCGCGTACGACAGGTCGATGATCCGGTCGTGCAGGAACGGCCCGCGATCGTTGATGCGCACGACTACGCTCTGGCCGGTGGCGACATTGGTGACGCGCGCGTACGACGGGATGGGCAGCGTCGGATGCGCGGCGGTCATCGCGTACATGTCGTAGGTCTCGCCGCTGGCCGTCTTCTGCCCGTGGAACATGCGGCCGTACCATGACGCGATGCCGCGCTCGCGGTAGGGCTGGAGCTCGGTGGCAGGGACATAGTCGCGCCCGAGCACCGTGTACGGCCGGTTGGTGAACCGATTGATCGGCTCGCGGCGCGGCACCGCGTCGGGGATGGTGTCGAGATTGGCCGGGACGTTGGTGCCGGGACCGTCGTCCTTGTAATAGCGCGACGATGACGGAGAACCGATCCGCGGCGCGTGCGAGCAGGCGGCCACGACGGCCGCCAGCGCCATTGCAAAGAGCCGCGCCGAACGAAACACCATGAAGCGGCAGAATACACGACTCCGCGCGCATTCGACGCGCGTCGACGAGACCCGATGGCGACCTTCCTGTTTGCGTGGAATCCCAAGCTGTGGAACTGGCCCGACTTGCCGGCGGACCGGCGCAAGCTCGCGCGTAAGGGCTTCGTCGACTTCCAGTGGGCCTGCGGTCGCTCGCGCCAGATCGAGCCGGGCAGCCGCGCGTTCATGGTCCGCCTGGGCGTGCCGCCCAAAGGCATCATCGGCGCCGGCGTGACCCTGACCCCGCCGGTGTCCGGCCCGCATTGGCGCGCCGACAAGATCGCGCTGGGCATTCCGACAATGCACCTCGACATTCGCTGGGAGGCGCTGTTCGAGACGCCGCTGATCTCCTTCGACGAGCTTGCGGTGCCGCCGTTCTCGCGCTTCCGCTGGGCGACGCGCGCATCGGGCATGCGCATCCCGACGCATGTCGCCGACGCGCTGGAGGATTTGTGGGAGAAGAAGCTGGCTGCGTTGGCGAGCGCAGCGCCAGCAGTGCGAAAGGCCGGGACTGTCACGCCCGCGGCGGAGAAGACGCGGTCGAAGGAATCGGGTTCGAAGAAAGTGCGCGCGGCGGAGGCGGCACCGCGGCAAGCGTGGACGGTTGAAGTGACACCGAAGCAACCACGTGCAAAACCCGCGACACGGCGCCGCGGTTAACGGCCGCGAGGCAACCGTTGCCGCCAGGTTTCGCCATGATTACGATGTCGATCTGACGAGTCGATTCGGGGTTCTCCGCCATGTGCAGGAACATCAAGCTGCTGTTCAACTTTGAGCCGCCCGTGACCGAAGACGAAGTGCGCGCCGCGTCGCTGCAATTCGTGCGCAAGGTGACCGGCTTCAACAAGCCGTCCAAGACCAACGAGGCCGCGTTCGACGCCGCCGTCACGCAGATCGCCGACATCTCCCGCGTGCTGCTCGCGTCGCTTGCGACCAGCGCGGCGCCGAGAAATCGCGAGGAGGTGGTGGCGAAGGCACGCGAGCGATCGGCGTATCGATATCTGCCGCGGTGATGTCGGCTGCGGCTCGCCGCACTGTTCAAACTGTGGATGGGCGTTGCACGCGCCGGCTACACGGTCTCGGATGAATAGCCGATCTTCGCCATGATTTTCGTGATTCCAGTGGCGATGGCCGCATTCGTTGCCTGGAAGTGTGCATCGGGCCAATATCGCCACGGTCACACACGGTCGAGCGGGCTGACCGCGCCGATTCCACCGCGATTGAGCACGTGCGTGTAGATCATCGTCGTGCTCACGTTGCGGTGGCCGAGCAACTCCTGCACGGTACGGATATCAGCGCCGGACTCGAGCAAGTGCGTCGCGAACGAATGGCGCAACGTGTGCGGCGTGGCCGGCTTGTCGACGCCGGCGTCGCGTACGGCCTGACGCATGGCCCGCTGAAATGCCTGGTCGCCAAGATGGTGGCGACGGCACGCGTCGTCGCGCGGGTCTCGCGACAGATGTGCCGCCGGAAACACGAATTGCCAGCCCCACTCGAACGGGGCATCCGGGTACTTGCGCGCCAGCGCATGCGGCAACCACACACCGCCAAGGCCATGATCGAGATCATCCTGATGCAACGCACGTATCCGCTGAAACTGCGCCTGCAGCGGTGCGCGAAGCGAGTCGGGCAACATCGTGATGCGATCCTTCCCGCCCTTGCCATCGCGCACGATGATCAATCGTCGCTCGAATTCAACATCCTTCGCGCGCGGGCGCAGGCCTTCCATGATGCGCAACCCGCTGCCGTAGAGCAGGTGACCGAGCAGGCGGTGCGTACCCTTCAATCGCACTAGCACGCGCCGCACTTCGTCGCGCGTGAGCACCACCGGAACACGCGTGGGAGCACGTGCCTGCGCAACTTGGTCGAGCCAGTCGAGGTCGATCGCCAACACCTCGCGGTACAGAAACAGCAGCGCGCT
>DATCFA010000442.1:0-3311 GCA_036509805.1 Casimicrobiaceae bacterium | reverse complement strand
CGCAACGCCGCCCACACGCAGCCGGCGACGACGGTGGCCGTGGCGACGATGTAGCCGGCGATCAGCAGGCCGTCGAGCCAGGTGAACGTGTCGTTGGCGTCCGGGTAATGCGTAAGCAGCCACCACGGCGCGTTGTTCTGCAGTAGCCATTGCGGGCCGTGGTCGATGACGATGCCGGCCGCCGCGAGCTTCAACTGCACGAACCACGGGCTTGCGTTCCAATGAAATGCGCCGATGGCGAGGCCGATCATGCCGAACACGATCAACGCCGCGTCCCAGCCGGATGCCTGCGTGAACGGCAGCGTCGCGACTTCGCGGTTGGGCGGGCGCCACGCCATTTCCACCGCGTCGAGATGGCCGCTGCAGCGGCCGCACATGTGGCATTCGGAGGGCCCGGTCATCCGCCGGATGCGCACCAGCGGCGCGCAGTTGACCGGGTGGATCGCGATGTGGCCGGCGTTCTTCGCCCACGCATCGCGGTCGACGCGGTAGTGCATCGGCGCCACGCGCGCGAGCACGGCGAACACGCCGTTGACGGGGCACAGATGGCGGCACCACACGCGCTTCTCGCGGCCGTAGACGAAGCCCACGGCGATCGCCGCCAGCGTCGATCCTCCGAGCACCAGCATGGCCGCCTGCGGATACTGGTAGACGCTGACGAGCTGGCCGAAGATCGTCGTCATCGCAAAGGCGACGAACGGCCAGCCGCCCCATTTCATCCAGCGCGGCACCGCGCGATGCAGCCCGAAGCGGCTCGCCGCCTCGGTCAGCGTGCCCTCGGGACAGAACACGCCGCACCACGTGCGGCCGGCAACGAACATCGACAGGATGACGAACGGCCACCACAGCCCCCAGAACGCCCATTGCGCGAACACCGTCAGGTTGTTGAGCGCACGCGCGTCGTTGCCCGGCAGCGGCAGCAGCGCGGGAGCGATGAGCAGGAACGCGTACGCGGCGACGACCACCCACTGCACGGCACGCACCACGGCGCCGTTGCGCTTGATCCACTCACCGTAGCGGGCCAGCCACGTGTGCGTGCCCGCAGGCGCGCGCGGCGCCGGGATGCCGATCGCCGCGGCGTTCACGCGCGCAGCGCCGAGGCGCGTGTGCGCGGCGCGCGCAGCATCCACAGCACGCAGAGCCAGTAAGCGGCGAGACAGAGCAGCGGCAACAACGCCGGCTGCGAGCGATAGCCGGTCATCGAGGCGACGAATCCGCCGAAGCGCGTCGAATCATCGAGCAGCGCCGTGGTGTTCCAGATCTGGTCGGCGAGCGGCGGCAGCAGGCCCTGCGCGATCAGCTTTTCGAGGCCCGAGACCAGCAGGCCTCCCGCCAGCAGCAGCAGCAGCGTCTCGCTCAGCCTGAAGAACAAGCGCCACGACAGGAAGCGGCTGCCCTGCTGCAGCAGCCAGAACGTGAGCCACGCGCCGCCGACGCCGAGCACGGTGACCAGCAGCAGCTCGTGCAGCGGCATCTGTTGCAGGCCGACGCCATACAGGAACACGACGGCCTCGGCGGTTTCGCGGCCGACCGCCAACGCAACCACCACGGCCATTCCCCACCAGTTCGCCGTTTCGGCGTTCCTGCGAATCCGCGCCTCGAGGTCCGACTTGAGCGTTCGCCCATGCCGGCGCATCCAGAACACCATCTGCACGATCAATCCCGACGCGACGAACATGATCGCCGTCTGGAAATCATCGAGCGCATCGCCGGAAAGCAGTCGCGCGATACCCAGCATCGCCGCGGCGAGCGCGAACGCCAGCGCGACGCCCGCGGCGACACCCGCCCACAGATAACGGCGGCCGACCGCGGCATCGGGCTGGCGCGAAAGCCATGCATAGACGATGCCGACCACCAGCATCGCCTCGGCCGATTCCCTCCAGATGATGAACAGTGCGTTGCCCATGGCGGTCGGCGCGCTACTTGGCGACGATGAATCCCTTCGACGTGTCGGGATGGAAATCGTCGAAGAACGGATAGCTGCCGGGCTTCAGCGGATTGATCACCACCGAAGACTTCGCACCGGGCCCCAGCACCTTCTCGACCTTGAGGGGCAGGCTCTCGAATTCCATCGGCGTCGTGCCTTCGTTGGCGATCTCGATCTTGATGCGCTTGCCGGCCGGCACTTCGAGGCCCTTGGGCGTGAACACGCCGTCGCGCGCGACCAGCGCGAACTTCGCCACGTCGTCGGCGAGCGCGGTGGATGCGATGCCCAGCATTGCCACCATCACGATCAGTCGCTCAATACCCACCTTTTTTTCCCGTGCCGGCGTAGGTGAAATCGTATTCCAGCGTGAATGGCGCGAACCACGGGCCGACGCCGGTTTCCTTGTCGACGTGACGGCCGAACGCCGCATGCGCGCCGCCGCCCGGAGGCGCGACGCCCATCGTGAGCTTGTAGCGGCCGGGGCCCGCGAGCTTGACGTTATCGCCGTAGTGCGGGCCGTCGTTGGCCACCATCGGCATCATCACGCCCTTGATCACGTCCTGAGCGCCCTGCTTCGACAACGCGTAATGCACGTCCAGATACGGGATCCACGTGCCGTCGGCGAAGCCGTTGGTGTTCTTGTCGCTGGCATGGATGTCGGCTTCGAGATGGATGTCGGAGAGCTTCGCGTCGCGCATCATCCCCGCCGGCTCCATCACGATGGGCTGCAGGTAAACGGCGGCGAGCTCCATGCCGGCACGAATCTGCGGCTTGCCGATCGGATACTCGAGCGCGAACGCCACGCCCTGGGTGACCAGCATCGCCGCGCAGACCAAGGCGAGCCGCGGGAGGAAAACTATAAGTCTATGATTCATATTATATTACCCGCCTACGCAGGCGGATTTTTCCGCCGGCCCCGTTGAAGGCAACATGCCCTGTCCGAAAGTGTACTCTAAATAGGAATGATTTGCGTTCAGGAGTCCATCGGCGTACATTCGGGTTTCAAACCCTTGGCTTTCAGGTTAAGCAACCCGCCATGTACGTCTGTGTCTGCAACGCGATCACCGATCGCGAAATCCGCGCCGCCGCCGATCTGGGTGCGCGCTCGCTCGACGACCTTGCGTCGACATTGGGCGTGGCCACATGCTGCCGCCGCTGCGCCGATTGCGCGCGCAACGTGCTCGACGAGCATCTCGCGTCGACGGCCTGCACGGCCGCCGGCGACGACTAGCAACTTACCCGTTTTGCCAACCGGGTTTTAAACAAAGTGGGGTCAGAGACCAATGTCACTACCTTAAGCGCGTTGGGCCATTATTTGCTCCCGGGCGCGCTGTCGTGGCACGGTCAACAGGGACGCTGGTTTAGGTCGTCGCTTCCTGGCACG
>DATCFA010000441.1:0-3426 GCA_036509805.1 Casimicrobiaceae bacterium | reverse complement strand
GACCAACTGCTCGTGGTCGATCGACGACTCGCGTAACAAGTTCCAGTTCGGCTGCGAGCGCGGACGAATGATCCGCGACGGCAAGCTCGCCGAAGTGGTCAAACGCCCCAACTACCGCGGCATTTCCGCGAACTTCTGGCGCAGCCTGACGCATGTGGGCGATGCGTCGACGCTCGAAGTGCTGGGGACGCCGCATTGCGGCAAGGGCGAGCCTTCGCAGGTAATCCGCGTCGGCCACGCGTCGCCGGCATGCGTGTTCGCCGACGTCGCCGTGTTCGGGGGTGACGCATGAGCGGCGCTGCGGACATGCAGGACTATTTTTCCGCGATCGCGGCGGCGCTGGACAGCGCACTCGCCGGTGGCGAGCGTCATGCGGCGACGTTCGACGCCGAGGAAACCGATTTCGTGCGCCTCAACCAAGGCAAGGTGCGCCAGCCCGGCAGCGTCAGTCAGCGCTACCTCGGGCTGCGTCTCATCGACGGCAAGCGCCATGCCGAGCACCGCCAGTCGCTGACCGGCGACCTGGCGAAGGACATCGCGACAGCCGTCGCGTCGCTCGCGGCGCTGCGTGCGGCATTGACCGACGCGCACGACGACCCGCATCTCAACCTGCCGCAAGCGGTGGCGTCGTCGTCGACGGCGCGCACTGGCAGCGTGCCCCCGTCCGCCGATGTCGTCGAGCGCATCCTTGCCGCCGCGCAGGGCACCGATCTCGTCGGCCTGTACGCGGCGGGGCCGGTATACCGCGGTTTCGCCGACTCGTCCGGCCAGCGCAACTGGCACGCGGCGACGACGTTCAACTTCCAGTGGAGCCTCTATCACCGCACCGACAAGGCGGTCAAGGCGGGCTACGCGGGATTCGACTGGGACGACGCGACGTTCGCCGCCAAGATGCACGAGGCGCGCGCGCACCTCGCGCTGGTGGCGCAGCCTGCACGCGCACTCGAGCCCGGAAAATACCGTGTCTACCTGTCGCCGAGTGCCGTCGACGAAATCGCCGGATTGCTGGGCTGGGGTGCGTTTTCCGCGCGCGCGCTCGCCACGCAGCAGAGCCCGTTGTCGCGGATGGAGAACGGCGAGCGCCTCGATCCGCGCGTGACGATCCGCGAGGACACCGCCAACGGCGTCGCGCCGTCGTTCCAGGCGGAAGGATTCGCGCGGCCGCCGTCGATCCCGCTCGTCGAGCACGGCGCGCTGGTCGGCTCGCTGGTGTCGCCACGCACGGCGCGCGAATTCGCGATGTCGGCCAACGGCGCGAACAGCTACGAGTCGCCCGAGTCGTTCTCGATGGACGCCGGCGAGCTCGCCACCGCCGACGCGATGACGGCGCTCGACGACGGCCTGATGATCGGCAACCTGCACTATCTCAACTACTCGGACCGCAACGCGTGCCGGATCACCGGCATGACGCGCTTCGCGACGTTTCGCGTGCAGCACGGCCGCATCGTCGCGCCGGCCGACGTGCTGCGCTTCGACGATTCGATCTTCCGCATGCTGGGCGCGAACCTCGAGGCGCTGACCGCCGAGCGCGAATTGCTGCTGTCCAGCGAGACTTACGGTTGCCGGCAGATGTCGAGCGTCACCGTACCGGGAGCGTTGCTGCGCGAGATGCAGTTCACGCTGTGACGAGGGCGGACGTCAGGCGGGCGCCGCTGCGGCGCCGTGCCAGCCTTTCGGGATCGCCGCCAGCAGCCGCTGCGTATACGGCTCGCGCGGATTGCGGTAAAGGTCGTCGCTGTTCTGCACTTCGACGACCTCGCCTTCGCTCATCACCATCACCTGGTCGGAGATGTACTTGACCACCGCGAGGTCGTGCGAGATGAAGATGTACGACAGCCCGAACTCGTCCTGCAGGTCCTGAAGCAGATTGAGCACCTGCGCCTGCACCGACACGTCGAGCGCCGACACCGACTCGTCGCAGATCAGGATGTCGGGCTTGAGCGTCAGGCAGCGCGCGATCGCGATCCGCTGCCGCTGCCCCCCCGAGAACTCGTGCGGATACTTGTAGAACGACACTTCCGGCAGCCCGACGCGGTCGAGCAGCTCGAACACGTGGTCGGCGCGCGCCTGCGCCGAAGCGTCGATCTTGTGGATCGTCAGCGGCTCGGTGAGGATCTGGCCAACGGTGAAACGCGGATTGAGCGATGCGTACGGATTCTGGAAGATGATCTGGATGCGGCGCTTGTATGGTGCGAACTCGCGCGAGCTCATCGCGAGGATGTCCTTGCCGTCGAACAGCGCCTGCCCGGTGGTCGCCTCGTGCAGTCGCATTAGCGTGAGGCCCACCGTAGTCTTGCCGGATCCCGACTCGCCGACGAGCCCGAGCGTCTTGCCGCGTGGCAGCTTGAAGGAAACGTTCTGCACCGCCTTGAACTCGCGCGTGCCGAACAGGCCTTCGCGCGAATTGAAGCTCTTGCCGAGGTTTCGCACCTCGAGGATCGTCGTGTCGCCGGGAACCACGCCGCGCGCACGGTCCTGCAGGTGCTGCGGGCCGCGGCCGCTGATGAAATCGTCGATGACCGGCAGGCGCAGTGGCCGCTGGTCGAGATGCGGACGGCACTGCAGCAGCGCGCGCGTATACGCGTCCTGCGGATTCTCGAACACTTCCTTGGCTGTCCCCTGCTCGCGTATCTCGCCGTGACGCATCACGACGATGCGATCGGCGATTTCACCGACGACGGCCAGGTCGTGCGTGATGAACAGCACCGACATCTGGCGGCGGCGCTGCAGCTCGCTGATCAGGTCGAGGATCTGCTTCTGGATGGTCACGTCGAGCGCCGTGGTCGGCTCGTCGGCAATCAGCAGCTTGGGCTCGCAGGCGATAGCCATCGCGATCATCACGCGTTGCTGCTGACCGCCCGACATCTGCGACGGATACGCGTTGATCTTGTGCGCGGCGTCGGGAATTCCGACCTCGTCGAGCAGCGCCAGCGCCCGCTTGCGCGCCTTCGAACCCGACAGTCCGATATGCAGCTTCAGCACTTCCTCGAGCTGGTAGCCGCAGGTGAACACCGGGTTGAGCGATGTCATCGGCTCCTGGAAGATCATCGAGATGTCGGCGCCGCGCAGTTTCTGCAGCTTGCGCATCGACATGCCGACGAGGTTGCGCCCGCCGTACATGATCTGGCTCTTGCGGTCGACGATCGAGTTCTCCGGCGGCAACAGGCCGAGGATCGCGAGCGACGTAACACTCTTGCCGGACCCGGACTCTCCCACCAGCGCAACCGTGCTGTTGCGCGGAATGTCGAACGAGATATTCCTGACCGCCTCGAACGTCTGCGTCTTGTCGAGGCGGAACTTGATCGAGAGGTCGCGTATGCTGACGAGCGGGTCGTGACTGGTGTCGGTAGCGTTCATGTCAATGTCCCGCCTGTCCCTTCAGTTTCGGATCGAGCGCATCGCGCAACGCATCGGTGAACAGGCTGA
>DATCFA010000440.1:0-2203 GCA_036509805.1 Casimicrobiaceae bacterium | reverse complement strand
CGGGATGTGGCAAGTCGACGCTGGGACGCTGCGCGATCGGCCTGTTGCCGCTGTCGGGCGGCCGCCGCAAGTGGAAAGGCGAGCCCATCGACGACCTGCCCTCCGCGAGGGCCCGCGAACTGCAGCTCAAGATGCAGATGATCTTCCAGGATCCGTACGCGTCGCTCAATCCGCGGATGCGCGTGATCGACATCGTCGGCGAGGCGCCGGTCGCGCACGGGCTCATCCATCCGCGCCAAAAGACCGAGTTCGTCGGGCTGCAATTGAATCGGGTCGGCCTCGATCCGACGCTGATGCGCCGCTTTCCGCACCAGTTCTCAGGGGGCCAGCGTGCGCGCATCGGCATCGCGCGCGCGCTGGCCGTCAAGCCCGCGTTCCTCGTCTGCGACGAGTCGGTGGCGGCGCTCGACGTGTCGATCCAGGCGCAGGTGCTCAACCTGTTCGACGATTTGCGCGCAGCGCTCGGCCTGACTTACCTGTTCATCAGCCACGACCTGGGCGTGGTCCAGCACATCAGCGACCGCGTCGTCATCATGTACCTGGGACGCATCGTCGAAAGCGGGCCCACGCGCGAGATCTTCGGCGCGCCCAACCATCCGTACACGGAAGCGCTGCTGGCCGAAGTCGGCAAGGTCGAGCCGGTGAAGCGGACGTTCCTGCCGATCAAGGGTGAGATCCCGTCGCCGCTCGCGCCGCCTTCCGGCTGCCATTTCCATCCCCGCTGTGCGTTCGCGATGGAACGCTGCCGTGTCGAGTCGCCGCCGCTGGTCGCCATCGCGCCCGCGCGGATGAGCGCGTGCTGGCTCAATTCACCCGGATGAGCGGCGCAGTCATCGTCCACGCGCCGGCGGGCGTGCCGCTTCCGCTGGTGCTCGACTCGCCGCACTCGGGCGACGTGTCTCCGGCCGACTTCGACCATGCGCCAATCGCGGCTGGACTGCGGCCGCGCGGACGATCGCAGCGGCGGGCACCGCGCCGCGCGTGCGGCGGAGCGCGGGATTGCCGGCGTTAGCCGCGGTTCCGGTCGACGCTGCAACGCGGTATAATTTCGGGGTTTTTGCGCAGAGGCCCGTCGAGCTTGGATAGCGTTGCCCCGATTCGCCATGGCGCGGCCAGCCGCAGCTTGCCGCGGCTCGTCATCGGCAACTGGAAGCTGCACGGAAGCCTCGCCGCGAACGCAATGCTGCTGGCCGCGCTTGCCGGTAGCGCGAGCGATTGCGCGATGGCCGTTTGCGTGCCGTTTCCGTACATTGCGCAGGCGCAGGCAGCGTTGCGCGCGACGCGCGTCGCGTGGGGCGCGCAGGACGCGAGCGAGCACGTCAGCGGCGCGTACACCGGCGACGTGTCGGCGGCGATGCTGGCCGAGTTCGGGTGCCGCTATGCGCTGGTCGGGCATTCGGAGCGGCGCCACTTGCACCACGAGACGGACGCCCAGGTGGCTGCCAAGGCAGTGGCGGTGCTCGAGGCGGCGCTGACGCCCGTCGTATGTGTCGGCGAAACACTCGCCGAACGCGAACGCGGGGCAATGCACGACGTGATATTGCGCCAGCTGGATGCAGTGGCGACACGGCTGGGCGATGCGATGGCGCGCACGGTGGTGGCGTACGAGCCCGTGTGGGCGATCGGCACGGGCCGCACGGCGACGCCCGCGCAGGCGCAGGAAGTGCACGCATTGCTGCGCAGCCAGCAGCGGATGTCCCGCGTGCCGCTGTTGTACGGCGGCAGCGTCAAGGCAGCCAACGCCGCGGCGCTGTTTGCAGAGGACGACATCGACGGTGCGCTGGTGGGTGGCGCGTCGCTCGACGCGAAGGAATTTCTGGCGATTGTGCAGGCAGCCGCTGCACACGCCTAACGGAAGGAACGGATGAGTCCGCTGGAATCGACGTTGTTGATGCTTCACCTGCTGGTCGCGGTTGCGATCTGCGGCCTTGTGCTGCTGCAGCACGGCAAGGGCGCCGACATGGGCGCCGCGTTCGGCAGCGGTTCGTCGGGCAGCGTGTTCGGGTCGGCGGGGTCCGCGAATTTCCTGTCGCGCACCACGGCCGTGCTCGCGGCGGTGTTTTTCCTGTCGAGCGTGGGACTCACCTACTACGGCACGCTGCATGCGCATGCGAGCGGCCGTGGCGGCCTGATGGACCGTGCGCCGATCGAGCAAACGGCGCCCAAGGGTGTCGACACGGGCAGCGCGCCGGCCAAGGCGGCA
>DATCFA010000439.1:0-6387 GCA_036509805.1 Casimicrobiaceae bacterium | reverse complement strand
GTCAACGCTCGTCAGGTCGAACGGCACCTGGTGGTTGAGTCCGCGCATCGTCGACACCGGGATGCCATGCCAGCTTCCGCACACGGGACGGTGGACGTGGCCATAGAACAGGTGGCGAATGTTGGGCCGGCCGTCGACGAGCGCGGCAAAGCGTTCCGGTTGCATCAGCGCTATCGCGTCGAGCGACGCGATGCCGATCGCAAACGGCGGATGGTGCATGAACAGGAACACCGGCCGTTCTCCGGCTTCGTCGAGACGCGCGCGCAGCCATGCCGCGCGGCGGTCGCAGTAGCGCCCGCCATGGGCAGCTTCGTCGAGCGTGTCGAGGAACACGAAATCGCCGGCCGCACAGCGATGCACGGACTGCACGAACCCGTCGCCATCGCGCTGCACGGCCGGAAACGCCGCAACGAAATTCGCCCGGTGGTCGTGATTGCCAAGCAGCGGATACACAGGCATAGGCAGGCGTGCGAGCTGCTCTGCGAGTCCCGCGTAGGCTGCGGGTTCGCCGCGATGCGCCAGGTCGCCGGTCAACACGCACAACCCGGCGTCGCAGTGGTGGGCGAGTACGTCGTCGACGCACGCGCGGAGCCGCTCGTAAGGGTCGAGGTCGAACAGCTCTTCGCCGGGGGTTACGAGGTGGGGATCGGTAATGTGAATGAACTTCAAGCGCCTGCTCCATGCAGCCAGAGCGCCTGATTATAAGTCCCGCCGTGCGAAAATTTCCCTCACCCCAACCTTCTCCCGCAAGCGGGAGAGGGGGCCTGTCGCGCCATCAACCCACGCGCGCCGCGCCCGGCGGCGTTACGCGCGCGGCGCGTCCGCGCGGGCCGTGGCCCGCTTGGCCAACGCCGTCAGCTCGACGCGCGTCTGGTCGGCGGCATCGCGGATATGCGCGCACGTGTCGTCCGCTTGCACACTTCGCGCGAGCGAATCGGTGAGTGAATACGCGCGCTCGATCAGCGTACGCGTCGATGACGGGTCATGCGCGCGCAACGTCGACGCTGCCAGCGCGCGCATCGTCGTGCGGATCATCTGCTGCAGGCGCGGGACGTCGTGAAAGCGGATATCGACGGAATGATTGTTTGCCATGGCGCCTCCTGGGAGCCCAAAGCCCGCACAAGCCGCGAGCCATCATCACATCATCGGCTGGTTGCACCCGGCGCGCTGTCGGCGGCGCCTTGCAATTGATGTAGGACGAGTTGGGATCGCGTGGCTCGGCACCCGGGCGCGCATACACCCGTGGAAAGTCGGCGCACGACCCTGCACAAATGCGCGCCGATGAACGGCCGTGGCGCGAGCACAAGTGCGGAGCGATCCGCCAGGATCGCTCCGCACTTTCAACACTTCAAACTGCCTGAGCCTCAGCCACCGGAGCCGCGTGCAGCCGCGAATGCCCAGTAGCGACCGCGGTCACTTGCCGCCGCTGTTCTCGCCCTTCATTTCCGTGCCAGTCGGGTTCGATACACGATTGGCTCTCTTGACACGGTTGGGCGTCGGGCCATACCCGTACATGCCGTTGATCTGTTCCATCGTCAGACCCTGGTGGTTCGTGTCCATGCTGTCCCAGCGGCGTCCGGCTTCGTCCATGTATGCCTGGCGCGAGATATGGCCATGGTTCGCCTTCGAATAGTCATGCATCCACGTATTGAAATGCGGCGATGTCCGTGAATTGGTGTTGTCCGCTTGCGCCAGCGCCGGTCCCGCGACCAGTGCTGTCGCGACGGCGAACGTCGAGAGTACGGTGGTGAGTTTCATCGTTTGACTCCTGAGCTTGGTTGGTTAGGCAATGGCGAAGCGGTTTTCAGCTCGCGCCATGCAAGTTACGCAGTGGCATGCGTGCAACCTATCGGAGAGTCGCTCTTATTGGGGTAGGAGGCGCTGCGTGACAGTCGGTGGCGGCCTACAGCAAGTGGTGTGCTGCGCTTATTGGGTTCCGCCGCCGCGTCGATAGCATTCAACCTCTGGTCACGAAGTTCATCCGCCAGCAACGCCTGGCCAATCAAGGAGGCCCTCGAATGTCCATCGGAACCATCCTGCTGATCATCCTCATCCTCGTTCTCATCGGCGCGTTCCCGACGTGGCCGCACAGTCGCAGCTGGGGGTACTTTCCCAGCGGCATCGTCGGCGTCATCGTGCTGATCGTGCTGGTGCTGTTGCTGATGGGGCGCATCTAGGCGCGTCTTCAGCGTGCGCCGCCAACCGGTAGACCGAAAGCCAATGCCATGCCATCCCGCAAACCCACACCGCGTTTCTCAGCCGCTAAGTCCACTGCGAGAGCGCCGGCGCGAGGGACCAGCAGCGGACCCGCGCATCCCGCATCGCCGGGGGACGACCTGCCGGCTCGTCGCAACGCCGCGATCGAGGCCCTCGCCGCGGGAATGCCGAACAACGACAACAAACGGCTCGAACACGGCGAGGCGAACGCGGTCAGGCCACCGGTCGGCCCGACGGTCAAGCCACGCATGCCGGAGGCATTCGCCAGCACGCTGTCGGAACGCAATGCATCCGCGAAGACCGGCGAGGCGCCAACGGGCGTCGCCAAGGCACCGGGCGGCTCGCTCGACCGCGTTCGCGAGGAAAGCACCGGGCAGCGCCTTACCACCGACCAGGGCGTGCCGGTCGCCGACAACCAGAATTCGCTCAAGTCGGGCTTGCGGGGTCCGGTGCTGCTCGAGGATTTCATCCTGCGCGAGAAGATTACGCACTTCGACCACGAGCGCATTCCCGAACGCGTCGTTCACGCGCGCGGCTCGGCAGCGCACGGATATTTCGAAGCGTACAAGTCGCTGCCGTCACTGACGCGTGCAGCGCCATTCGCCGAAGCCGGCAAGCGCACGCCGGTGTTCGTGCGTTTTTCGACGGTCGCGGGCGAGCGCGGCTCGTTCGACACCGCCCGAGACATCCGCGGCTTCGCCGTCAAGTTCTACACGGACGAGGGCAACTGGGATCTCGTCGGCAACAACATCCCGGTGTTCTTTATCCAGGACGCGATGAAGTTCCCCGACCTCGTGCACTCGGTGAAGCCGGAACCGCACAATGCAATGCCACAGGCGGCATCGGCACACGACACGTTCTGGGATTTCGTGTCGCTGATGCCCGAATCCACGCACGTGCTGATGTGGGTGATGTCCGATCGCGGCATCCCGCGCAGCTTCCGGATGATGCAGGGCTTCGGCGTGCACACCTATCGGATGGTCAACGCGCGCGGCGAGTCGCGTTTCGTCAAGTTCCACTGGAAGCCCAAGCTCGGCACGCATTCGCTCGTATGGGACGAGGCGGTCAAGATCCAGGGTGCGGACAGCGATTTTCACCGGCGCGACCTGTGGGAGGCGATCGAGGCCGGCGAGTATCCCGAATGGGAGCTTGGCCTGCAGGTGTTCAGCGAGGCGGACGCCGAGAAATTCAGCTTCGACGTGCTGGACGCCACCAAGATCGTGCCGGAGGAACTGGTGCCCGTGCAACCGGTCGGGCGCATGGTACTCGACCGCAATCCGGATAATTTCTTCGCGGAAACCGAGCAAGTCGCGTTTTGCGTCGCGCATGTCGTGCCCGGCATCGACTTCTCCAACGATCCGTTGCTGGCGGGGCGCATCCATTCTTACATCGACACACAGATCTCGCGCCTCGGCGGCCCGAATTTTCACGAGCTGCCGATCAATGCACCGCTCGCGCCGGTGCACAACAACCAGCGCGACGGCATGCATCGGCAGGCGATACCGCGCGGACGCGTCGCCTACGAACCCAATTCGCTGGGCGGCGGATGTCCGTTCCAGGCGGGTACCGCTGGATTCGTTTCATTCCCGCAGGCCGACGACGGCGACAAGCTGCGCGGCAAGCCCGAGAAATTCGCCGAGCACTACGCGCAGGCGACGCTTTACTGGGAGAGCCTTTCCGATTGGGAGAGGGCGCATCTCGTCGGTGGATTCCGCTTCGAGCTTTCGAAAGTCACCGTGCCGGCCATTCGCGAGCGAATGGTCGCGTCGCTGGTCAACGTCTCGGTGAAGCTTGCAGCCGCCATTGCGCAGGGCCTTGGAATGGCGGTCCCCAAAGCGCTGCCACGCGCGATCATGCGTCCCCAGCGACCGGAAGTCACCGCGTCCAAGGTACTGTCGCTCACCGCGTATCCCGGCGACGGCGGCATCCGCACGCGGAGGATTGCGATGCTCGTTGCCGACGGCGTGATCGGTGCGCCGCTGCTCGCGTTGCACGCGCTGCTGGTAAATGCGGGCGCGGTGCCAAGCTTTGTCGCACCCCGTCTCGGCGCGGTCGACACCGTCGATGGCGCGAAGCTCGAGGCGTCGGCGACGATGGAAAATTCGCCGCCGGTGCTTTTCGATGCACTGATCCTGCCGGATGGCGAGGCGGGCGTGCAGGCACTTGCGGCCATCGGACAGACGCAGGAGTTCGTCGTCAACCATTACCGGCACTGCAAGACAATACTTGCATTGGGGGCCGCGTCGCGGCTGCTCGATGCCGCGCGTGTGGGTCCGAACCTGCCGTCGGGTGAAAGGGATCCGGGGCTGCTGATCGCGACGTCGGCCGATGCGAAAAACATCGGCAAGCGTTTCGTGGAGGCGCTCGCAATGCATCGGCATCCGGCGCGCGAAACGGATCCACCGCAGGTGTAGCGTCGAACGGGGTGCGAGAGGCAGGACGACAGCGCTGCCCGGGGGCAGCACGATGGTCGCCTTCCACGAATCCACGCAGCCGCACGGATGACGACCCGCACGCGCAGAATGCTGGTGCCGTCGTCATGCTCGTGCACGGCGCCGCACACAACCACCGCGCGCGGCACTACGCAGAACACCGCGTGTCGATCAGCCGTGCTGTTCGTTCTTGTCGTTGCCCTTGTCCTGCGGGCGGCCCTTGTCGCCGCCGTTGTTGCCGTGCGATTCGCCCTTGTCCTGCCCGCCCTTCGGCTGCGCAGCCTGGCCGCCCGGTGCGTGCGCCTTCTCCTGGCCTTGCGGTAGACGTGCCTTCTGCTCACCTTGCGGCGCATGCGCTTTTTCCTGCCCTTGCAGGTCACGATGCTGAACCTGCGTTGCAGGATGCGGCGCCTGTCCCGACGGTTGCGCCGGATGCGCCGGTTGCACGTGTGCCTTCGGCTGCGCATTCACCTGCGCGGGCTTGACTTGCCCGGTCGCGGGGGCGATTCGATGTTCCTGGTTGACCGGCGCGCGCCCCTTGTGCGCGGGTTCGGCGTTGGGTTGATGCACCGCTTGCGCGGCCGGTTGCGCGACGTGTGGCGCGGCAGCCGGTTTTGTCTGCGCCTGCGGCAGGCGAGGCTGCTGCGGGGGCTGGGAATGCGTGGGTTTTGCGGGCGTTTGTGCCGCCGGCGTACCCTGGGCCTGGAAACGCTGGCGCGTGACCGCCTCGTGCGGCTGGTAGTGGTAATTCTGCGTCTGGATCGTGCGCTGCTGTTGCGGCGCGCGCGGATAGCGGTTGCCTGTGTATTGGCGTTGATAAACGGGTAGTGGCGCGGGCGCCGGGACCGATCGCCTGTCCCAGTTATCCCATCCCTCATGCCGCGACTGCCACCCATTTCCCCAATGGTCGCCCCAGCGTGGCGGCGCGTCTTCGCCCCATCCGCGGAAGTAGTCGGGCGGCCGGCGGTAGTAGCGCACCGGCACGCGCAGTACGAACAGCGGAACGTCCTGATCATCCACCGTTTGCCACGGGCCGTTGTACCAGGTGCTGTCGTACCAGGTGTCGCCGTCGTAGACCCAATACAGGCCGTCATAGAAGAAATAATTCGAATTGGCTTGCGGATCGTAGTAGACCGGGTAGCCCGGCACCTGCACGAGGTCGGGATACGTGGGCATGTTGATGCCGATGCTGACGCCGCCGACGTTGATGCCGACGCTGACCTGCGCTTGCGCGGAGAGGGCCGGCAACAGCATCGACGAAGCGACGGATAAAGCGACAATGAGGTAGCGCATTGCTTGGCTCCATCCCTTTTGGGTTAACGGCGGGCGATGCTCGAACATGATTCCCCGACCCGCCCGGCGCTGCCATAGGCGCGCCTCCCACGGCGACGTAGGTATCGAGCCTACTTTTCCTGGATCGCGCCTTTTTGCGGCAGCACCATGCTACGAACGCAGGTGCTCGTTGAAGAACGCGATCGTGCGCGACCACGCGAGCTTGGCGGCGGCCTCGTCGTAGCGCGGCGTCGTGTCGTTGTGGAAGCCGTGGCTGGTGTTCGCGTACATGTACATCTGGTACTTGACGCCATTCGCCTTCAGCGCCGCTTCGAATGCCGGCCAGCCGGCGTCGACGCGTTCGTCGAGGCCGGCGTAGTGAATCAGCATCGGCGCCTTGATCTTCGCCGTGTCCTCCGTGTTGGGCTGCGCGCCGTAGAACGGCACCGCCGCGCCGAGCCCTGGC
>DATCFA010000438.1:0-3600 GCA_036509805.1 Casimicrobiaceae bacterium | reverse complement strand
GCGCTTGGCACCGTGGGCCTTGACGGTGAGCATCGCGCGCTCGACTGCGCTCTTGTGCCCGGCAATCACGAGCTGGCCGGGCGCGTTGAAATTGACCGCCTCGACGACCTCGCCTTGCGCGGCCTCGGCGCATGCCGCCACGACGCCCTCGTCGTCACCGCCGATCACCGCGGCCATCGCACCCACACCGGGGGGAACCGCCTCCTGCATCACCTGCGCGCGAAAGCGCACGAGGCGCACCGCGTCGGCCAGCGCCAATGATCCCGCCGCAACCAGTGCCGCGTACTCGCCCAGGCTATGCCCCGCAAGCAACGATGGCATCGTGCCGCCGGCCACAAGCCACGCGCGCCAGACACCCACATCGGCGGCGAGCATCACCGGCTGCGTATTGGCGGTCAGGTTGAGCGCATCGGCCGGGCCTTCGTCGATCAGCGCAGCGAGGTTTTCCGACAGCGCCTCGGACGCCTCGTCGATCGTCGCGCGCACCGCCGGGTGGTCACTGTAGGCGCGCAGCATGCCCACCGATTGCGAGCCCTGTCCGGGAAAAAGAAAGGCGATTTTTTTCATGACCAGCGCAGGAACACCGATCCCCACGTGAAACCGCCGCCGACACCCAGCAACATCACGTGGTGGCCTGCGCGGATGCGGCCGTCGCGTACCGCTTCGTCGAGCGCGAGCGGAATCGACGCGGCCGACGTGTTGCCGTGGCGATCGACCGTCACGATGACGCGCTCGGGCGCGACGTGCAGCTTCTTCGCCGTTGCGTCCATGATGCGGATGTTCGCCTGGTGCGGAACCAGCCAGTCGATCGATTGCGCGGGCATGCCGCAGGAATCGAGCGCTTCGTGCGCGACATCGGCCAGCACCTTGACGGCGAACTTGAACACCTGTCCGCCGTCCATGTGCAGGAAGGGTGTCCCCTGCACCTGCCCGTTGTGCACCTGCCCGGGCACGCAAAGAATGTTGCGGTGGCTGCCGTCGGCGTGCAGGTGCGCGGCGAGGATTCCGGGCGTCTCGCTCGGCAGCAGCACGACGGCGCCGGCGCCGTCACCGAACAGCACGCAGGTCGTGCGGTCGGTCCAGTCGAGGATCCGCGAATAGATTTCGGCGCCGACGACCAGCGCATTCCTCGCCATGCCCGACGCGATCATCCGGTCGGCGATGGCCAGCGCATAGACGAAGCCCGAGCACACCGCCTGCACGTCGAACGCGGGTCCTCCGGCAGCGCCGAGCTTGTGCTGCAGGATGCACGCCGTCGACGGAAAGATCATGTCGGGCGTCGTCGTGGCGACGATGATGAGATCGACGTCCTGCGCCGCGATACCGGCCGCCTCCAGCGCACGCTGCGATGCGTGCAGTGCCAGGTCGGACGTGGCCTCCTCGGCGGCGGCGATGTGACGCTGCGCGATGCCGGTACGCGAGCGGATCCACTCGTCGTCGGTGGCAACGCGCGTAGCAAGCTCGGCATTGGTGAGGATTGTCGCCGGCAGGTAGCGCCCGGTGCCCGCGATACGGCTATGCATCGGCGCGCGCAGCCGCAGGCGGCGTAACCGGAAGCACGGGAAGCGCCACCGCCATTCCCGCGATGCGCTGCGCGATCTGCTCGAGCACGCGATGCGCGACCTCTGCATGCGCCTTCGTCAGCGCGTGCGTGAACGCCATCACGTCGGCGCCGCCGTGGCTCTTGACGACCACGCCCCTGAGACCGACCAGCGTCGCACCGTTGTGCCGGCGCGGATCGACACGCCGGCGAAACGCCATCAACACCGGGTAGGCGAACAGCGCGGCCACGCGCGTCAGCAGGTTGCGTTTGAATTCCGCCTTCAGGAAATCGTTGAGCATCTGCGCGAGACCCTCCGATGTCTTCAGCGCGACGTTGCCGACAAAGCCGTCGCAGACAACCACGTCGGTGGTTCCCTTGTAGATGTCGTCGCCCTCGATATTGCCGTAGAAGTTGAGACCGGAATGCTTCAGGCGCTCCGACGCTTCCTTGACGAGCTCGTTGCCCTTGATGTCCTCGACGCCGATGTTGAGCAGCCCCACGCTCGGCCGCTCGATGCCCTCGACCGCCGAGCACAGCGCGCTGCCCATCGCCGCGAACTGCACGAGCTGCTCGGCGGTGCAATTGACGTTGGCGCCCAGGTCGAGCGCGGTGACGACACCCTTGCACGTCGGTAGCTGCGACGCGATGGCCGGGCGGTCGATGCCGGGGAGCGTCTTCAGCACGAAACGCGCGATCGCCATCAACGCGCCCGTGTTGCCTGCGGAAATGCAGGCGTCGGCGCGGCCCTCCTTGACGAGGTTGATCGCAACGCGCATCGACGAATCCTTTTTCTTGCGCAGCGCATCGGCGGGTGGCTCGCCCATCGCCACCTTTTGGCTGGCCGGCTGCACGTCCACGCGCGCGCGCAGGTCGGCGCGCGCGCCGGCAAGGGCTGGGGTCAGTTCGGCTTCGATGCCGACGAGGATCACGCGCGCGCCGGGGCAGGCATCGAGAAACGCCAGCGCCGCGGGCACGGTGACGGAAGGACCGAAGTCGCCTCCCATGGCGTCGATCGCGACCGTGACGGGCATCGCGCTAGCGGGCAGCGCGCGCTACCGGCTGCGCGTCGCCCGACGGCAACGCGCGGCGATGCCGCGAGGCTTCGGTCATCAGCAAAGGGACGTGCATTCGCGCCCTGTTGCGCGGCGAATCTGCACGGCCCGCTTACTCGTCGTCCTTGGTGGTGATGACCTTCTTGCCGCGGTAAAAGCCGCTGGGGCTGATGTGATGGCGCCGATGTGTTTCGCCGGTGGTCTGCTCGACGGCGAGCGGCGGCGTCGGCAGGAAATCGTGTGCACGATGCATGCCGCGCTTGGATGGGGACTTCTTGTTTTGCTGGACAGCCATTTGCGTATCTCCGGATGATTCGTCGTCGCACGCCACGCGCATCGCGCGCAGCGAAAATAGTGTTACGGGCACGCGCCGGGATGGACGGGCGCGAACGGCATCGACAGCAACAGTTCGTCCTCGACCAGCACGTGCGCGCCGATCTCGTCGGACCCGAGGATCACCTCGTCGTCCGTCGCGTCGTCGAGCGCCTTCAACTCGGCGTCGTTGCGGGCCACCAGCACCCGCGTTTCCTGATCGAGCGGCCAGTCGAACACTTCCAGGCAGCGCTGGCAGGTCATCGGCAGCGATCCTGCAAGCGTCAACGACAATGCCGCGCGGCCGTCGCTGTTGCGCACAGCCGCGAGCTTCCAGTCGATGTTGACCGGATCGCTGCCTTCGGCCAGCGACTCGCCCGCAGCCTCGAGTGTTCGCACGTCGACGACGCCGGCAAGCGCCTCGTCGCGCTCGACCATGCGCAGCGGGCTTACCTTCGGGCCGTCGAGTTCGTGCCAGGCCATGGGGTTGCCGTTGCCAGTCGAAAAAACACCGCATTCTAGCGTCGGCGTGGCTTTTTGTCAAAATCCGGTTGCAAAACAAGCACCTTGGGCCAATTGGCCGCATTTTCCCTGCCGTTACCCCGGGCGCATGTTGCGCTACTATCCGGCAGCCATGCCAATGACCCGCTTCCTCGTGCTCGCCTCCACGTCGCGCTACCGGCGCAAGCTGAT
>DATCFA010000437.1:0-2685 GCA_036509805.1 Casimicrobiaceae bacterium | reverse complement strand
CGGCCTCCGGCGTCGGGCTCCCTCTCCCGCATACGGGAGAGGGCTGGGGTGAGGGCGCAGCGATCATCCAGAGCTACACGCAGGCAGTGATGGATCTGGGCGCGACTGTTTGCACGCGGACACGTCCGCGTTGCGACGCCTGCCCGGTCGCCGTCGACTGCGTGGCACAAATCGAGGGACGCACGCGCGAATTGCCAACGCCGCGCACACGCAAACCCCTGCCGCAGCGTGAAATACTGGTGCTTCTGCTCGAGCGCGCGGGTTCGTTGCTGTTCGAGCGCCGGCCAGCGGTCGGTATCTGGGGCGGGCTGTGGAGTTTTCCGGAGGCCGATGTGGATGCCGACATAGCCGCCGTCGTGCACGCGCGCTTCGGTATCGATGCGCTCGTCACCGGCGAACTGCCGCCGGTGCAACACACGTTCACGCATTTCGCGCTGACCATCCACCCGCGTCGTGTTGCAGTCGCGTCATGGCCGCGACGTGCCGAGTCGCCGGGCCGCCTGTGGCTGACCGCGGCCGACGCATGCAACGCCGCGCTGCCCGCGCCCATCCGCAAGATCGTCGCGTTGCTGCAAACGCCATCCCTTTGATCTTCTCCGACGCACACCCTCATCCCTACCTTCTCCCGCAGGCGGGAGAAGGAGCAACGTCTGCAGGCGGCAGAACGAGCATCGGGCGGGTGAGGGAGCACCTATTTCCGCAGCGGTGCGACCTGCGCCGCCCACACACGCAAGTCCTCCGGCAGTCGCGCGTCGGCATCCGCATACTCCGCGCGCATCGCCGCCAGCGTTGCGCGTGCATCGCTCTCGCGTTGCTCCGCGCGCTCGCGATGCAGCATGTCGACGTAATCGGCAACGCTTCGTGTCTTGTCGCGTGGCGTCGGCGAAGCGACGTTTGATTCCGCGCTGCGTTCGCCCGTCATCGATGGCGCCGGCGGGCGAGCGGCTTGCGCGAGCATCGGCCGGGGTGCGCCGGGCGGAGCCGCTACGGCCGGCGCGCCGGCGAGTTGCGCAGATGCCGACGGCGCCACGCCGGCAAGCTGCGCAGATGCCGCCGGCGACGCGCCTGTGGGTTGCGCAGGTGCCGTCGGCGAGGCTGCGTTGTCCGCGCGCGTCGCATCGTTCGCCGGGAATGGCGACGGCTTGCGCGATCCCGGCGCAGCCGCAGCGGCAGCCTCTGTCTTGCGGTCCGTTGCGGCCCCGGGCAGCGCCGCAGCCGCAGCCGCAGCCGCAGCGCTCGCAGCGGTCACAGCATCCGGCTTGCGATCCGCTGCAACTACCTTCGATTGCGCGACCGCATTATCGGCTGCAATGTCGCGTTTCTTCGCCAACGCGACTGACTGCTTCTCTTCGCTGATCGGCGGCGAAGCCTGCCGATCCATCTCCTGTTTCGCCATTTCCTGTGCGCGGCCGGCATCCGCTGCCTTCGATGACCGCAACTCTTCGCGAACAGCCGGCACCGCCACGATCGCGCCTTCGGCACGCGCATGCGGCGCAGCGGTGCCCGCGGCTGTCGACGTTGGCGCCGGTACATCGCTCGTCACGCTGCGTATTTCGTCCACGTCGCGCGGCTGCAATTGCCACACGCCGATGGCGATGACGCCGATGCTTGCCGCCGCCACGAACGTCGCCCACGTGGGCCACGGCGCGCGTGCGCGCAGCGCCGAGGGCTTCGCGCGCACCGCGCGATGTGCTGCGGCGCGGATGGCATCGTCGAGCGCGGCCGGCGGTGTCGCGATCGAGTGCTTGCGCCACTGCGCGTGTAGATCGGTGTCGGTATCGGGCTCGGTCATTGCAGGTCCTTCAGTATTGCGCGCAGCTTGGCGGTGGCGTAACGCAGGCGGCTCTTGACGGTCTCGTCGCCGACACCGGTGATCGCGCCGATTTCGGCGAGCGAGTGTCCGCCTTCATGTTGCAGCAGGAAGGCGTCACGCTGCTCGTCCGGCAGCAACGCCAGCGCAGCGACGATGCGCGCGCCGATCTCGCTCGCCGCCACGCGCGTCTCGGGCTCGTCGTTGCGCGCACCGCTGATCGATTCGATTTCGGCGCGTGGCGCAGTTTCGCCGTCGTCGTCGATCGATACCGTCGTCACCCGCGCGCCGGCGCGCCAGTGGTCGACCATCCGGTTGTGCGCGAGCGTATAGAGCCACGTCGCGAACCTCGCCGTGGGCGCGTAGGTGGCGCGCACGCGGATGACGTTCATCCATACATCCTGGAACAGTTCATCGGCGTGGCCAGCGGCGTGCAGGTGATGCACGAAGTAGCGATACAGCCCGCTGCGGTGGCGTGCATACAGCGCATCGAACGCCGCGGCATCGCCGGCGGCATACGCGAGCATCAGCGCCTCGTCGGAAGGGTCGTCGATCGCGCCGGTCGAAGCGAACATGGCCCGCAGAGTATGCGGGCCCGTCGCAATGCCGGCAACCGTCGCCATCGCGTCAGTTGGGCGGCGGTGCGACGAACGTCCCGGGAAACGGATCGGGTCCGCGTCCGATCACCCGCGGACGTGGCAGCACGCCCATGGCGAGCAGGTTCGCGCGGCTGTCGTAGCGCATCGCCAGCACCTCGACAGGCGCGGGGGTTGCGCGCTCGAAGGCGACGCGCTGCGCATACGACGTTTCGTCGCGACCATACCCGGTGCCGACCGATTGCGCGGGTTTCACGGCGCGTTGCGCCATCACCGCAG
>DATCFA010000436.1:0-2145 GCA_036509805.1 Casimicrobiaceae bacterium | reverse complement strand
GGCAGCTAGGCGGTCGCCGGCACGGCGGCGACCGCCACGCCGAATCCCACTGCGGTCGACGTACGTGTCGCGACGGCGGCAAGCACTGCCGGAAACGTCGCGTTGACATGCGCGACCAGGTTCGCCTGCGAGCGGAAGTTGCGCGCCAGCGCGAGCCTGCCCACGCTGACGCCGCCGATGCGTCCGCTGGATGCCGCGTCGAGAAAATTGCGCACGTCGGCTTCGCGAAACGCATAGATGCTCTGCATGGGGTCGCCGACGACGAACAGCGTGTGCCCGTCGTCCGGCTGCCATTCCGAAGTCAGCCGTTCGAGCAACTGCAACTGGCGCTGCGACGTGTCCTGGAATTCGTCGATCAGCAGGTGTCCGATACGCAGGTCCTGCGCGAGCAGCACCTGCGAGAACTCGTCGGCGCTGCCCAGCGCGCGCAATGCGCGCAACGTCACTTCGTTGAAATCGCAGGCGTTCTCCTCGGCGAACACCACCAGAAGCTGCGCGGCAACGCGCGGCAGCACGTCGATCAGCGCATCGATGAACGCCCGCGCGCGCGCCGAATAGACGGGGTCGGGCAAACGGCGCGCACGATGCAGCGCAGGCGCGAGGCCGGGAATGCGCGCCAGTGTTTCGAGCCATGCCTGCGCGCGCACCTTCATCTCGCGGCGTGGGTCGGCACCGTCGCCCTTGCCGATGACGGGAAATCCGTCCGGTGACTTCCTGAACGACCCTTCACGCGTCAAAAGCCAATCGGCGAACCCTCGCCAGTGCGCAAGCGCACTGGAATGCGCGCGCGGCAGCTCGCCGCGCGCATCGAGTTCTGCGAGCAGCGCGTCGTCGGCGCGCGTTTCGCGCGCGTGCCGCGCCAGCGGAGCGAGGTCGTCGAGACAATGGCCGGGCCAGCGCGCGCGCAGGTCGGACAGCGCCCGCTCGACCTCGTCGGCCAGCGTGCGCTCGAGCGCCTCGCGCGATTCGCTGGCGCGCAGCGACAGCACCGGCGTCAGCCACTGGTCGCGCTTGTCGAGCATCGACGCCAGCAGCTCGATGACCCGATTGCCGTCGTTGTCGAAATGCCGCAACAGCGCCTGCCACGCCGGATCGGCGGCTTCGGCGGTTTCGATCGCCTGCTGCGCGGCCGCGCGATACAGCGGCCACGCGTTGTCGACGACGGCGGGCGCACTGCCTGTCAGGCTGCTCACCGGCGCCTGCGAGGCAATGCGCATCGCCAGCGCGTCGAGCGTCCCCACGTCGATTCGCCCCGGGTAATCGAGCAGCCGCCATCCCTTTGCCTGGTCCTGCGCGAGCACCGCGCGCGCCAGTGACTGCGTCAGCGCGCGATGTGGCGACGCCGCCGCGACGCCGTCGCGCGCCTCGGCCAGCGCCGTCATCACGCGCGCACGCATTTCGGCGGCGGCCTTGTTGGTGAACGTCGTCGCCACCACGCGCTCGGGGGTTTCGACATGCGCAAGGAGCGCAAGCATCCGCTGCACGAGAAGCTCGGTCTTGCCGGACCCCGCGGGCGCCTGCACGAGCCACGATGCGCGGATGTCGAGCGCACGCGCCCGCGCCTCGTCGTCGGCGGCGACGAGACCTGCAGCGTGCTCGACTTGCTCGCGATCGCTTTGCATGCTCATCGCGCGTCCTCGCGCTCGTCGTCGTCGTCATCGATCGCATGCAAGTCGATCCGGCAGAAAGGCTTGAAATCGCACTGCTTGCAGGGATTGGGCTTGTCGCGCGGCAACACCGCCGCATCGCCGTTGCGAAACGCCTCGGCGAGCGCGCCGAAGCTCGCCTGCCACCAGCCTTCGAGCGCCGCGAAATCGACGAGGCTTTCGCCACTCGCTTCGGCCGGCGTCGCAAGGCCTTCCCAGCGCACGGCCGCGTCGGCAATGCCGCGCACGTCGAATGCGCCGCTCCTGATCGACACCAGCGCGGCAGCACGCACGTCGATGCCAGGATCGCGCTGCCTCAACGCGAGTGCATAAAGGCCCGTCTGCGGCGCGACCGGACGTTCGAGCAGCCATTGGCCCACCGGCGGCAGGCGGCCGGTCTTGTAGTCGATCACGGCGACGCCGCCATCGATCGCATCCACGCGGTCGATGCGCAGGCCCAAGTCGAGCCCGCCGATCGCGAGCCGGAGCTCCTCCTCGT
>DATCFA010000435.1:0-2950 GCA_036509805.1 Casimicrobiaceae bacterium | reverse complement strand
AAGCGATCCGGCCGATTGCCGGGCACGAACAGGTAGCTGACAGGTTGTCCGGTCATCACGGTTGCCTCGGAGCGCGCGTGCGCGGGCTTGCGATCGATCGCCATGGATGGCCAAGCGCCGCCCACTGCGCGCGCTCTTGCTGGATCAGGTGCAACGTCAGCGGATGCTGCGCGAGCCATCGCTGCGGGATCGACCATTGCACGCGCTGGCGAACGCTGACGCGCATCGGCGGCAACTCGACGGGAACACGCGCGTGGTGAAGCAGCACGGCGAGCCTCAGCGCGAGCACCTGCGCGCGAACGTCGGCGTCGGCCAGCATCGGCGCCGTCTTGGCAAGGCCGCCGCGGCTGGCGAGCACCAGCATCGCCAGCGAGCGCTGCTCGCGCGCGGAGAATCCGGGCAGGTCGGCGTTGCCGACGATGTACGCACTGTGTTTGTGAAAGCCCTGGTGCGACACCGTGTATCCGACCTCGTGCAGCAGGCCCGCCCACTCGATCCGCTGCGACGATTCCGGCAGCGGGTGCGCGACGGACATCGCGTAGAGCGCGCGCGCGGTGGCGGCAACCCTGCGCGCATGCAGCAGGTCGACGTGATAGCGCGCCGCGACCTGCTCGACCGTCGTCACGCGGGTGTCGCGCGCATCGCGGCGCCCGAGCATGTCGACCATCACGCCAAGGCGCAGCGCGCCGCCCACCGGGTTGATGCGTGAAACCCGCAGCGCGGTCATTGCCGCCAGCATGATCGCAACACCCGCGGCCAACACCGGCGCGCGCTCGGGCTTCATGCTCGCCAGACGCAAAGTGTCGACGTGGCCGGCACGCACCATGCGCGCGCGCAGCGCGACGAGGCCATCGGGCGTGATCCCGCCCGACGACAGGCCACCCTGCTCGAGGATCGCGGCGATCGCAAGCGCGGTGCCCGAAGACGCGAACGCGTCCTGCCAGTGCCGGTGATCGAAGTCGCGTGCAATCGCTTCCACTTCCGCGGCTGCATGCACGCCGGCATCGGTGAACGCATGCGAGGTCAGCCGGCCGCCGCCGAAAAAGCGTTGCGTATAAGTCACGCAACCCATCGCCAGCGATTCGAGCGCGGTCGCCTCGGATTCGACGCCAACGATGAATTCCGTCGACCCGCCGCCGATATCGACGACAAGACGCGGCGCATCGGACGTCGGTAACAGATGCGCGACCCCTAGATAGATGAGCCGCGCCTCCTCGTGGCCGGAAATGACGTCGATGCGAAAGCCCAGCGCCTTCTCGGCGCTGGCAAGGAACGGCTGCGCATTCGTTGCCACACGAAAGGTGTTGGTGGCCACCGCGCGCACGGCGGACGGATGCAGGCCGCGCAGGCGCTCGCTGAAGCGTGCAAGACATGCCAGTGCAGCGCGCGCGGACGCGGCGCGGATGCGCCCGGCGGCGTCCATCGACGCTCCCATGCGCAGCGTCTCGCGCCACGTGTCGAGGCGGAATACCTGGCCGCCTTCGACGCGTCCAAGTTCGAGGCGAAAGCTGTTCGATCCCATGTCGACGACGGCGAGCGTCGGGTGCGCGGCGGCGCCGGGTCCGGAGGAAGAAGGCATGATCGGCGCTTGCGCGTACCGGTCGCGAAAGCTCGATTGTAGGGCAGACGACGCCGGGCGCCGCGAAAATGTGCTCAGACGCGCCGTTCACCGTGATAGAGACGCACCGTGTGACGCGCCTCGACGAAGAACAGCCAGCGCTCGGCGAGGAGTCCTGCCAGCATCACGATGCACACGACTGACGCGAGCGCCGCGCTGCGTGGCGCGACCAGTGCCCACAGCAGCGGCAGCGCGTAAACGCCGATCGCCATCAACCACAGCGCGGCGACGCGCCGTCCCACAGTGGGCGTGACGCCGAATTCGCGCGTGAGGAACGTTCCGCGCGAATGACCGACATCGAGAATGCGCGCAGCCACGGTCGCAGGTGCGCCCGCCGGCCGCACCCCGTGCGCGACGCCGAGCGCCGACTCGAGCGTCACGCGCGCCGCGTCGCCATGCAGATAGCGGCGGTACTCCAGTTTCGCGAGCGCGGCCACGATGACCAGCGCGGCCGCGAGCTTCGGCAATTGCACCGCAGGCGCATCGAGCGCGCGCAACACCGCGACGACCAGCACCGCGCCGGCGGCGTGGGCGAGCAGCCAATAGTTGAGCGGCACGCGCCATGTGTGCCACGCGCGGATGGGCTTCAGGCTCGCGTAGATCATCGCCGTGCAGACGATCACCGTCCACGCGAGCAGCAGCGTCAGGAGCGCCGTCGCGGTGCGCAGCGCGCCGCCGAGACGGTACCAGCGCATGGCGAGGTAAGCCGCCGCCATGACGATGAACAGCATCGCGAACACCGCCTCGCGCGACAGCCACGACGTGCGAAAGCGGGTCGCCGAGCGCCACGCGTTGCGCGGGTTTGCGAGGTGCAGCACCGACGCGCACAGGCCCGCGATCACCAGCAGCAACGCGACCGCGGCGGCGACGTTCCACGCCTGCGGCGAATCGGCGCGCGCAGAGAACGCGCGGCAAAGATCGTCGGCGGCACAAAACGCAATGGCGCCGAGCCCGGTGCCGGACAGCACGGTGAAAACGATGACCGAAAGCGCCGCGTGCATCGCGCCGGATCAGGCGAGTGCGGCGCGCGCGCGCGCGACCAACCGCGACAACGCGCCGCCCTGCGCGAGCTCGGGCGCCGGCGCCGGCGGCGCCGGCGGCGTGCGCGGCGGCAGGTAGCGGTTGACCGGCTTGTAGTCGAGCTCGCCCAGCAGGCCGAAGCCATTGCGCTCGGCGGTGAGCTTCGACACTTTCGACTGCGGGTCGTCGAAGTCGCCGAAATGGCGCGCGTGCGTCGAGCACGCCAGCACGCACGCCGGTTCGCGCTCTGCAACTGGCAGCGCCGTGTCGTAGATGCGTTCGACGCACAGCGTGCACTTCTTCATCGTCCCC